>NZ_JABXXP010000122.1 GCF_013376155.1 Nguyenibacter vanlangensis | reverse complement strand
ACCACGCGCGGCGCCGGACATGCTGGCGCGGCTTGCACGGCCCTGCGCTGCCTGCGCGCGCGCGCCCGCACCGTTGCCGATGCTCTGAAAGGCCGGAGCACCCGCGGATGCCCGACGGTTCTGTGATCCGGCTCCGGAAAATCTGCCTTCCCCGCCGGTGCGTGGACTATTCCGAAGCGCTTGCGCGGTGCCGCCGCCACCGGCGGGGGACCGGATATTCGGTCGATTGCCGGCGCCCGCATTCGGGCGCTGGATTGTCCCCGCGTTCCCTCGCCTGGTCGGGGCCTGCCGATTCTGACCGATATTGGACGTCCCGGGGGCGGCGCGGCCGCGGAACGCTTCGCGTTGTGCCGAATTGGCGCCGGTGCCGGGCCGATATTGTTGGCGCACCTGCGGATTGGCATAGGCCACGCCGCGTCGATGGTCGGGATTATGCTGCCAGTTGCCCGAGGTCACGGCCGCACCGTTCGCGCGAAAATTATTGTAGCGGTTGGCATTGATGCCGTTGAAGCGGCTTGCGTTGATATTGACGTTGCCGGCTCCCCAATTCGGTTGCCCCCAGCCCCAAAGCGAATTTGTAATGGCGATACCCGCACCGAATGCCAGTCCGGTCGCCAGGGCCGACGCCGCATATGCACCGGTCGGCGGCGGGTAATATGCCGGCGGATAGGATGGATCGGGCCAGGTGCCGTAAGCAACGTTCGGGTTGTAGGCCGGCACGTAGACTGTATCGGGCTGCGCAGGCGTTATGACATAGTTGGACCCCTCGTGCGTGACCGTCTGCCGCGCGGTGCTCTTGAGCGTCCCGGCAGCCTCGGCACGCCCACGCAGCGCCTGCACGG
The DNA here is from genome assembly GCF_013376155.1 of Nguyenibacter vanlangensis. Lineage (GTDB taxonomy): Bacteria > Pseudomonadota > Alphaproteobacteria > Acetobacterales > Acetobacteraceae > Gluconacetobacter > Gluconacetobacter vanlangensis. The sequence goes on along the minus strand of NZ_JABXXP010000122.1, from coordinate 5,817 downwards.
CGGCCAGGACGTCGGACTGTTGCGCCAGGAAAGCTTCACCCAGCTTCTGCGTCCAGTCGATATTCTCGCTCATTGTGTGCAGAATGTCCGGAAACGGCACCAGCGACTTCACGCTGGCGTCCCAGTCCTGTCCATCCAGCGCCCGGATCAGCGCGTCGCCTTTCAAAGTCCCGTTGCCGGGTGCCCGCACCCATCGATCGGCCATCACGATCTCAAGGGGATAGGTGGACGCCGCCAGAATCTGGGTCAGCAACGCGTCCGGATAGAGCGCGATCGGCGCGACCATCTGCCGCAGTTCTTCCTTTGAAACGTGCGTCGTGGCGGCTTGCGGCACTGCGGGCGTCTGCGCCGTGACCGATTGCGCGACGACAACGGACGGGGCCAGGGTATAGAGGGCCAGGGGCACCGCCAGTACGTATGTCCATCTCGCCACGATACAGCCTCCATTGCAGGGCGCGTTCGCATCCGGCTTTTTTTGGACGACATGCCTTCGACATATGTGCCGGGGTCGCCGTCGGACCCTGTCGTTGCAAACGATGGTTCCGAATTGACGGCGGTATCGCAAAAAAGACGATCCCCACGGCAATTTGCCGCAAGAATCACTTCATGGAAATGACCAGGGCGTCTCCGCCCAGACTCAGCATCAGCCCCTTCCGCTTCGCGTGGAGATGCAACACGACGCCGGAGCCGTTTTGCAACCACATCTGCCCGGCACTCGCGGTGCCGACGGCGAAGCCGTAACGTGCCCGTCCGTAGCTGCCGGGAAATTGCTTGATGTCATGAAGGTCGAAAACCTCCCCGGTCGCATCGACCGACGAAATGCCGAACCCACCGATACCCAGGCCGCCAAAGCGGATCGGATAGGTCTTTCCGCGGAAGGTGAGGGTGCCGTTTCCGCCGCCGCCGCTTCCGATGAACGCCACCTGAAACTCATGCAGTTCGACATAGCCGTCCGGGACGCGCCCCGACGAGCCGCCCTGCTGGTCGCTCGATCCTTCCGAGCATCCGCCAGGAAAAATCGCCAGGGCGGACGCGGCAAGCAGCATCGCCGGAAACACCATTCTATGCCATCGAGAGACAATCCCTGACATGACGGGTACCTTTGCAACCAGGACCGGTATGTTGCTTGAAGGAAAACCTTCCGGATGGCCAAAGCGGCCCGTGCTCGATTCGCTCATCCGGGGCAGCGGCTCAACGGGCTGCGGACCGTAAAGGTTGAAGCGGTCACAGAGGTATGAACGGACACGCGGCCGTTTCCGGGTACGACGATGATAACCGGCCATAAGGCGGAAACTCCCGCTGACCTGGCCCGCTATGATCTGGCCTGCCGCAGGACGCGGCCCGTTCGGTGACGGACTTGCGGCGCGCCCGGCCTGTGTCGCGGCATGGGAGGCATCGGATGATCGGTGTATCGGATGATTGTGGCATCGGATGATTCTGGCGGCCTTCCGACATCTGTCGATATTGAGCATCGGCGGGGTGGCGGGTATCCTGTTCCCGTCTCTCATGTTCGCGGCGGAATTCGGCTATCGCCTCGGACGACGCATCGCTTCACGGAAATCGGAAAAGAGCACGGATCTCGCTGCAAGCGCCACGTTGACGACGGGAATGATCGGCCTGCTGGCGTTTACCTTGAGCCTGTCCATAAACTTCGCGCAGGACCGCTTCGAGGCACGCCGCGATCTCGTGCTGGCCGAAGCAAACGCCATCAGCACGGCATGGCTGCGCGCGAACTTGATCGATGGCGCCGAATCGGCTGTGATCGCGGCGGAAATCGAAGAGTACGCCCGTGTCGCGCTCGCCTATACCACGGCGGAGTCGAATGCGGACATCCCCGGGCTCGTCGAGCGGATGGGCGCCTTGCAGGCCGGCATATGGCGCTCCATGGGCATGATCGCCCGCCATGCCTCCAATCCGGTGACGATCGCGCTGGCCAGCGCGTTGAATGACATGTTCGACCTTTTCACATCGCAGCGATTTGCGTACCAAAGCCACGTGCCGACGAATATCGTGCTGATGCTTTATCTCGAGGCACTCGCGACGATCGGTGCCCTGGGCTATCAACTGGGCCTCGGCGGCGATCGGCACATCGTCCTGACCACGTTGCTGCTGATGATGTGGTCAGGCGGCATGATCCTGATCATGGATCTGAACCAGCCGCGCATAGGAAGCATTCGCGCCGATGCCTCGCCGCTGATATGGACGATCCGGGGATTCGGCGGCCCGGCCCAGATGCACTGACAAGATGCACTGACCAGATGCGCTGACGGGATAAAGACCATCCCTCATCCTCGATGCTTCGAGAATCTTCACGACGGGGATCTGCCCTAGATCGGCGGCGCCTTCGCCCAGGGATAGCCGGCGCGCGCGCGCCGGTAGCCGTAACTGAACAATGCCCGCATATAGCCCTGGTCGAACGGCCTTGGCAGCTTCATGTCGAAGTCGGGACCGATATAGGCCAGATTGAAATCGATATTGTCGCGCCGGGTCGTGTTGTACAGCCGCATGACGTCATTGATCCCGCTGGCCGTGATCATCGTGGATATCGCCCGTCCGGCGATGCCCAGCGTGCTCCGTTCCGTCGCCGCCCATTCGGGGTCCAGACGACCATTGCGGATGACATAGGCGGTCGCCGCGACCACGGGCTGACCGGCGGCCATGCGCTGGCGCCGCAGCCGTGTCAGCGCGGCCGGGTACAAGAATGCCTGTGCGAAGGCGCCGCCGTCCACATGCATCTCCTGATAAGGCCGGCCGTCCAGGACGACGTCGAACATGGTCGGCGGAAACGCGCCGGGCACCGCGGCGGACGCCAGCAGGATGCGACGGATCGTGTTCAATGCCCGGGGGTGTCCGCTTGCGGCAATGGCGCCGATATTCCAGATCACCGGCTGCTGCGCGTCGAGGTCGGTGGTCCCGACGAAGAGCAGCCGCCCATCGGCGTAGCCGCGTGCCAGCGCCGCCAGCATGTCCGCGTTCAGGTATCGCGAGATGGTCCGGAACAGCGGGGCGTTGTCGCTCATCGCGTCGTTGAACAGCGCGGCGGTGAAGAAGCGCCGCAAAAGCACGTGGGATGGCGTCAGTTCGGTATAGACGGCGCGCAATTGCGGATCATAGCCGGATCCCAGATAGGCGAACGGCGCGGTCAGCGCCCCGGTGCTGACGCCCGTCACAAGCTGGAATACCGGTCGCGTGCCCTGGTCGGACCAGCCGCACAGCACGCCCGCGCCGAAGGCGCCGTTTTCTCCGCCGCCCGATACCGCCAGCAATTGCAGCGCGGGCAGCAATGTACCCGGCATCAGGCCGCCCGTCCGCCGCATCCGCTCCAGGGCCGCCAAGACCTCGGCTTCCATGGGCTCCGTCCCGTAGAACGGGAAGAAACGCTCGTTCGGTACGCCCAGCACGCTGGCCTGGCGCGTCCGGGCCAGCGGCACGGCCGGCCCCCGCATCGGCAGGCTGCATCCGGTCAACAGGGCGGCCACGCCGCCGCCGGCGGCAAGGCGCAAAGCTCTCCGACGTGCTGTCGACCCCGGCGCGTGAAGATCCGGACCGTATCCCATGGCCATTCTCGTTCGCGCTCACACCCTTCGGCATGTCCGCGGGCGGCGGCACACAAACCGGTTCGGTCTCTGCAAGACGTATGGATGTGGAAAAGTTTCCGATAATTATATCGTGTGGGCTTCACGACGGCTCGACGCTGCTCCGGCGTCGGAACCCATCGCCTACGCGTCTCGGCGCACATATACCACGCAACGTCGAACCGTCCCGTATACGACACAATGTACCCGGTCACGATCGGGGCGAGAAGACCGAGCGAATTGCTGAAAAGAGAAACCGAAATTACCAGAAGAATCGGCGTCATGGTGTGAAAACGCGGCAACAGGCCGATCATCACTGCCCCGCCGAGGCAGCCGGCCACGGCGCAGAGATAGAATAAGGCGGTGCTGGTTCCCGATCCGGCCACGTCGATGCGCAGAGCAAATCCGATTCTCAAGCACTGTTCTTTCCGAAACAAAACTTTTAATGACTGCCCCGCTGCGCGCCACCGGACAACGCGCCGTGATCGCGGACCGAAATCGTCGTCCCGGCAACCGCCAGGCCGCACGGGCTCGCCGGATCGCGCGGAAACAGCAGCAGCGCGATCAGCCCGCTCCAGCCGGTCTGATGCGATGCGCCCAACCCGGCTCCCGTCTCGCCATGGTAATATTCATGGAACAGCAGATGGTCGCGAAAATGCGGGTCGCTCCGCAACAGGGCGCTGCCGCCCAGGGCAGGACGGCCGCCGTCTTCCGCCGGCGCATACAAGGCGGCCAGCCGGTCCCGCAGATCGTCGGCGACCGCCGCCAGGCTCGCCTGGCGGCCCGACCCGACCGGAAACTCCACCTTGAAATCATCGCCGTAATAGCGATGGAATTCATACAGCGAGTCGATCAGCAGGTAATTGACCGGCATCCAGACCGGCCCGCGCCAATTGGAATTGCCGCCGAACACGCCCGAACGCGATTCACCCGGCTCGTATTCGACGCGATAGGTCTGGTCGCGATGCGTAAAGACGAACGGATGCGTCTGATGATATTTCGACAGCGACCGCACGCCGTAATCGGACAGGAACTCCGCCTCGTCCAGCGCCCGGCGCAGCAGCGCCTTCAGCCGATGCCCGCGCAGCAGCGACAGCAGGTATTCGGCGCCCTTGCCCGGCTCCTGCCAGCGCGAGATCAGCGCGGCCAGGTCCGGATGGTGCCTCACGAACCAGCGGGCCCGCTTTGTGAAATCCGGTAGCTGGACATCCGCGCCGGGCCGCAGGATCTCCACCGCGAACAGCGGGATCAACCCCACCATCGACCGCAGCCGCAGCGGCACCCGCGCGTCCGAAAGATCCAGCACGTCGTAATAGAATTCGTCCTCCGGGTCCCACAACCCGCACCCATCGCCGCAGACCCGCTCCATGGCATAGGCGATATAGAGGAAATGCTCGAAGAATTTCGTCGCGATGTCCTCATAGACCGCGTCGCCATGCGCCAGCTCCAGCGCGATGCGCAGCAGGTTCAGCGTATACATCGCCATCCAGGACGTACCGTCAGCCTGGCTCAGCACGCCGCCGGTCGGCAGCGGCCGCGACCGGTCGAACACGCCGATATTGTCCAGGCCCAGGAAACCGCCCTGGAAGATATTGCGCCCGCCGGCGTCCTTGCGGTTCACCCACCAGGTGAAATTCAGCATCAGCTTGTGGAAGATCCGCTCCAGGAAAGCAACATCCCCCTTTCCGGTCATCGCCTTGTCGATCTGATAGACCCGCCAGGCCGCCCGCGCATGCACCGGCGGATTGACGTCGCCGAACGCCCATTCATAGGCCGGCAACTGGCCGTTGGGATGCATGTACCATTCACGCGTCAGCAGAATCAGTTGCGCCTTGGCGAAATCCGGGTCGATCAGCGCGAAGGTGATGCAGTGAAACGCCAGGTCCCAGGACGCATACCACGGAAATTCCCATTTATCCGGCATCGAGATGACATCGTAATTGTCGACATGCCGCCACTCGGCATTTCGTCCGTTCACCCGGTCGCGGGGCGGTTCCGGCTGGGTCGGATCGCCCGTCTGCCACGCCGAAACATTGAAATAATAGAACTGCTTCGACCACAGCATGCCGGCGAAGGCGGCGCGCTGCACGGCCCGATGCCCCGAATCGGCAACATCCTGCTGCAGGACGGCATAGAATTCATCCGCCTCGGCGCGCCGGTCGTCGAACACACGGTCGAAATCGGCGAAGGGCGCTCCCTCGGTCCCCGCCGGCCGCAGGCGCAGCCGCACGCGCGCGCTGCC
>NZ_JABXXP010000121.1 GCF_013376155.1 Nguyenibacter vanlangensis | reverse complement strand
AGCCCCCGCCCGGCAGCGCGGCCCCGATTGCACCGGCGGTGAAGAAGGCGCCGTCCGGAAAACCGGTCGGGACGGGGGCGCGGGGTGCGCCTTCGGTCGAGGAAGTCGATGTGCGGGGCGCCATTTATCGTCACACGGGCGGCGGATTGATGTCGCGCGAGACCGCGCCCAAGGCGATCAGCGCGGTGACGCAGGCCTATATCAGCCGGCAGAGCCCGAGCGCCACCGCGCTGACGCTTGTCTCCATGATGCCGGGGGTGAATTTCGCCGCGGCCGATCCGATGTCGGCCACCGATCAGGCGGACATGTCGTCGCGCGGCGTGGACCAGCCGGAGATCGGCTATATCTTCGAGTCGGTGCCGTTGAATTTCTCGCTGACCGGCAATCCGAACACCACGGCCTGGGCGGATTCGGAGAACATGGCGCGGATTTCCTTCGCCCAGGGGGCGTCGGAGATCCAGGACCCGACCTTCAGCGAGGTGGGGGGATTGCTGCGGGCGAGCATGCGCGATCCGGCGGACAATTTCGGCGGCGCGTTCGATGCGAGCTATGGCAGTTTCGACATGCATCGCGAGTTCGTGCGGCTGGATAGCGGCTATATCGGTCATAGCGGGGTGAAGGCCTATATCTCGTTCTCCGACATGATGGTGCGGAACTGGCGCGGCCTGGGGCCGAACCACCGGCGGCACGTCGATTTCAAGGCCGTCAAGGACTGGTCCGCCGACAGCCATACCAGCCTGGCGGTGACCTATAACGATCTGCTGAAATCGGCCTATACCCAGCCGACGATGGCGCAATGGCTGAAACAGGGGGTGAACTACAATTATCCGGGCACCTATACCCCGGGACAGACGACCTATTACAAGAACTTCATCAATGTGTGGCAGGCGATCGTCGTCAGCATGCCGTCGGACCTGCGGCTGACGCGGCATCTGCGCCTGAACGTCACGCCCTATATGTCCTGGGCGCGGGGCTATGCGCCGGCCGGGACGCTGCTGAACGTGGCGGGGAATTACTACGGCCGCAGTTTCTATCCGGAGAATCTGGGCTTTGCGCCGACCAACGCCGCGCATACCCAGTTCAACGCCATCAGCACCAACGTGATCCAGGATACCTATGCCGGGTTCAACACCTTTCTGACCGCGCATTACGGGCGGTCGGAGACGCTGTTCGGCTATTGGTACAATTTCGACAACGGGCATATGGATTATTTCTACCAGGGGGTCGGCGCGAACGGGATCGCGCCCGATCCGACCGGGGAGAAGGCGATCACCTTCGCCAACGGGGTGCGGCTGTCCAACCAGCTCGGCAACATCACGACGCAGACCAATGCGCTGTACGTGTCCGAGAAGATCGGCCTGATTCCCGATCACCTGGATCTGTACGCGGGGTTCAAGGAGGTGATGATGAGCCGCGATGCCCAGAACCAGATTCCGGGCACGGCCTATGTCCGTGCCAACAGCGCGCATCCGCTGCCGCGCGTGTCGCTGAACTGGCGGCTGAACGACACGCATCAGTTCTTCATCGACGCGACGACGAATTTCCGGGTTTCGCCGGGGAACAATCTGTTTACCTCCTATAACATCAATAACGGGCATATCGCCCATCAGGGTGCCGCGGGGCCGGACGAATATGCGATCGGCGAGGAGGTGGGCTATCGTTATAATGGACCGGTGCTGGCGTCGGTCACCTTCTTCAACACCAACATCACCAACCGCCAGATCGTGACCATCATCAATGCCAACCAGATTTCGGGCACGGTCAGCGGCGGCGGCCAGACCAATCGCGGCGTGGACGGCGAGGTGGCGACCAGGCCGTTCCATCACGTGACGGCCTATGTCTCGGGCGAGTATCTGCACGCGACCGAGGACAATAATATCCGCGCGATCGCGACCAGCGGCCTGGTGGATTACCTGCCGTCGGCGGGGAAGATCGCGGTGCGCAGCCCGAAATGGCAGGCGGCGCTGGGCCTGGCCTATGATGACGGCACGTTCTTCGGCGACATGAACCTGAAACATATCGCGTCGCAATATTCGACCTTCATGGATGACGAGAAGATGCCCGCCTATACCAACGTCAATATGAGCGTGGGGGTGCGCGGGTCGGATTGGGGATGGCTGAAGCGTCCGGAATTCCGGCTGAACTTCATCAATGTCGGGGATGCGCATTACCTGTCGGGCGTGGCGAGCCCGGTGGCGACCGCCAGGGGCGCGCGTGGCATCTATGGCGGCAAGATCGCGGCGGGCAGCGCGTCGTACTATGTCGGACCCGGCTTTGCCATGCTGGGCACGATTTCGACGTCGTTCTGAGCCATAGGGGAAAGAGGAGAAGGCATGATGCGGAAATCGTCCATTGGGCTGGGGGTGGCGCTGGGGATGCTGGCCGGCGTGGCGGGGGTGGGGCCGGCGGGGTGGGCCGCCCCCGCCGGACCTGCCTTTGACGCGGGACGGGATGCCGCCTGGCGCCTGGCGGGGGAAGTCGCGTTTCCGGACGTCAAAAGCGGGCCCTATTCGGATTACGTGACGACGGATACGCGGCGGCACCGCGTCTTCACGACCATGCAGGCCAGCAAGGAGGTGGTGGTGTCCGATTACGAATCGGACAAGGTGATCAAGGTGATTCCCGGATTCGGCAACCCGCACGGCGTGGTCTATCGCGGCGATACGGACCGGCTTTATGTGTCGGACGGGGCGGGAAAAATCGAGGTGTATGACGGCGCCAGCTATGCGCACCTGAAGACCATCGCGCTGCGGCCGGGGGTGGATGGCGTCGTCTATGACCCGCAGGACAAGAGACGGATCTATGTCGCCAATGGCGGCGACGATGCGGGCGAGGCGACGGCGCATCTGTCGGTGATCGACACCGACCTGGACCGGGTGGTGGCGGACTGGGTTTTTCCGACCCCGGTGCTGGAGCAGGGAGTGATCGATCATGCGGAGGGGCGGATGTATCTGAACCTGCCGATGAAGGCCGCGCTGGCGGTTATCGACCTGAAAAGCGGGCGGATCGCGGCGCAATGGGCGGTGCCGTCCTGCGGCAGGAACATGTCGGTCGCCCTGTCGCGCGCCTGGAACCGTCTGTTCGTCGCCTGCCGCAACAGTTCGATGCGCGGGGTGATCGTCGTGTTCGACCTGAAGACGGGGGCGGTGAGCAAGGTGCTGCCGTCGCGCGGGTGGATCGACAGTCTGTGGCTGGACGAGAAGCGGCGGCGGATCGTCGATTCCTCGGGCGACGGGGTGGTGGAGACCTATGTCTATACCCCGGATGACGCCGCCGCGGGCATTTCGGGCCCGGGTGGGCGGTCGGGCGGGCAGTATCGGAAGGCCGACGATGTGGAGACGTCGGTGATGGCCAAGACCAGCTATTTCGACCCGGTGGCGGATCGCCTGTTTGTCTCGGTGCCGCATCTGGGTTTTCCCACCGACTATGCGAAGGTGATGATATTCCGGCCCGTCGAATAGAAACGGCCAGGTCTTTCCCTTGTAGGTAAACACAAAAGCATCACGAGGTTGTTCATGAGCTGGATATTCCGGATGCGGGCCCTGGCGTGTGTCGCCGGACTGGCGGCGTCTGCCGCGTCGCTCGCCATGTGGTCTGCGGTCTCGTCCGCCCGGGCCGATGAAATCCATCAGGACGGGCCGACCACGCTGGCGATCTTCTATCGGGCCAAGCCGGCGGACCGGCCGGCCTTTCGCCGCTATCTGCTGGATCGCGAACTGGACCGGCTGGCCGCGTGGAAGAAGGGCGGCGTGCTGAAGAATTACCAGATCCTGTATAATCCCTATGTGGATTCCGAGACCTGGGATGCCGCGACCCTGCTGGAGTTTCCGTCCTATGCCCAGGTGGGGCAGTGGCAGGCGATCGAGCAGACCGCGCCGGGCGGGCTGGATGCGGCGGGGCTGGCGCTGGCCCGGCCGGTGCAGACCTATTCGCTGGATCTGCGCTGGACCGAGGGGAGCGGCGATCCGAACCGGGGGATCTATTACATCATCAACTACACTGTGGGGAACGACGAGAACTGGAAGAAGTGGGACGTTTCCTTCAAGGGGTACGGGCTGCCGCAGATGCATGGCTGGATCCGCGACAAGGCGTTGATCAGCTATCGGATGTATACCAACCGCTATGATTCCGGCGACCGGTGGGACGAATTGCTGCTGCTGCAATATCGCGACCTGGCCGCGCTGGGGCAGCGGGACGCGGAAATGGCCAAGGTGCGGGCCGAACTGGCGCGGGACCCGAATTTCAAGCCGCTGATCGACCATGTCCATGCGTTCCATACCGAGGGCAATGACGTGCTGGGCGTCCCGCTGGTGAAATGAGCGGGGTGCGATTCCTCGGTGAGGCGGAGCGGCATCCGCCCGCGTTGCGGGCGGTGCACTGGCTGACGGCGGGGCTGGTGGCGTGTCTGTTCGCGACGAACTGGCTGCGCGAGGGAAGTGCGCATGGCAGCGCGATCCGGAAATTCTGGCTGCAGAGCCATGAATTGGCCGGATGCGCGGTCTTCGGGCTGACGCTGCTGCGGTTGGGGCTGCGGTTGGGGCTGCGCAAGGCGGGCGGGACGGCGCGTCCGGCGCGGATGCTGCATGGCGTCTTTTACGGGTTCCTGCTGATGCTGCCGGTCTTCGGCCTGCTCTGGGCGCTGTTCGGGGCGTCGGCGAAAATCGCGTTCTGGACCCTGCCGGCCCCGGCGGCGCGGAATCCGGCGATGGTCGACCTGGCCAGCAGGATTCACAGCCATGTCGTGGCCTATGTCTTTCTGGCGCTGATCGGCGTGCATGGGCTGGCGGCGGCGTGGCATGGGTTGGTCCGGCGGGACGGGGTGGTGCGGCGGATGTTGTGAGTGCTTGCGGGCGCGTAAGGATGGGGGGGGCGGGTGCGTCCTGTTCTTTTTTTGAAAAAAAGAACCAAAAAACTTTTGAACATTGGGAGAATGTGCTGGGAACGCGCAAAGCCCCAAAACGAATAAAAGTCTTTTTGCTTCTTTTTCTTCAGAAAAAGAAGAGACTTTCACGGTTGGCTCCATAGGACCGGAGGACGAAGAATTTGGTGATATCGCGAAGGGTTGTCGCGAAACTGGGAGCGTCCCTGCTGCTGGCGCCGGCGGGGGTGCGGGCGGCGCGGGGGGCGGCCGTGCCGTGGTGGAAGCGGGCGGTGGCCTATGAGATCTATCCCCGGTCCTTCCAGGACGGGAACGGGGACGGGATCGGCGATTTTCGCGGCATGGCCGCGCGGGTCGATCATCTGGCCGACCTGGGCGTCGATGCGGTGTGGGTCGCGGCCTGTTTCGATTCGCCCAATGCCGACAACGGGTATGATGTGCGGGATTATCGCAGGATCATGCCCGATTTCGGCACGATGGCGGATTTCGACCTGTTTCTGTCGCGCGCGCGGGCGCGGGGCATCCATGTCATCCTGGACATGGTGTTCAACCATACCAGCGACGAGCATGAATGGTTCGTGCGGAGCCGGCGGTCGCGGGACGACCCGTATCGCGATTTCTATATCTGGCGCGACGGGCGCGACGGCGGACCGCCCACCGACTGGCAGGCGGCGTTCGGCGGTCCGGCCTGGCAGTTCGACGCGCGGACGGGGCAATATTACCTGCATACCTTCGTGGCCAAGCAGCCCGACCTGAATTGGGAGAATCCCAAGGTCCGGGCGGCGTTGTACGATATCCTGCGCTTCTGGGCGGCGAAGGGGGTCAGCGGGTTCCGTTTCGATGCCATTACCAGCCTGGCCAAGCCGTCGGCGATGCGCGACCTGACGCCGGCGCAGCGGGCGGGTTCGGGCGCGTTCGCCGAGATCGGGCCGCGCCTGGAGGGGTATCTGCACGACATGTACACGCATGTCTTTGCCGGGACCGACCTGTATACGGTGGGCGAGGCATGGGGCGCGCCGCACGCGGCCATCGCCGCGATGACCGACGACCGGCGCGGCGGGCTGAATTCGGCCTTTCGGTTCGACCTGCAGTTGCAGGACGTCAGGGGCTGGCGCAAGACGCCGTGGCGGCTGGAGGCGATGCGCGCCTTCAATGCCGACAATGCGTTCGACGACGATCCGCATGTCTGGCCGCTGGTCTATCTGGAGGATCACGATTTTCCGCGGGCGGTGTCGCGCTATGGTTCGGCGCGGCCGGAATTCCGCGAGCGGTCGGCCATGCTGCTGGCGACGATGCTGCTGTCGCTGAAGGGTACGCCCTTCATCTATCAGGGCCAGGAAATTGGCATGGCCAATTATCCGTTCACCGCCATCGACCAGTATCGCGACGTGGCCGCGCGTCAAGGCTGGCGCGACGAGGTGCTGTCCGGGCGGGTGCCGGCGGCGACCTATCTGGCCAATCTGGCGCAGAGCAGCCGGGACAATGCGCGCACGCCGATGCAATGGGACGGGTCGGCGCATGCGGGCTTTACCACCGGGGTGCCGTGGCTGGCGGTCAATCCCGACCATGTGCGGGTCAATGTCGCGGCCCAGCAGGGGGTGGCGGGGTCGGTCCTGTCCTTCTATCGGCGGATGATCGCCTTGCGTCGCGCACGCTCCTGCCTGGCGACGGGACGTTACCAGGACGTGAGTCCGGACGGGCGGCAGGGGGATGTGGACCGTCCGGGGGGCCGCACCGGGGGCCTCTATGCCTATCTGCGGCGGGATGAGGCCGGGGCGGCGCTGGTGGTGCTGAATTTTTCGGATGCGGCGGCGCGCTATGCGCTGCCGGACGGCATGGCGGCGGAGCGGGTGCTGATCGGCA
>NZ_JABXXP010000120.1 GCF_013376155.1 Nguyenibacter vanlangensis | reverse complement strand
CGGGCGGCCGGGGCAAGCCGACCGCCGTCACCTGAACAGGGCCAGGGCCGCCGCCTGCGCCGCGCTCGAAACCGGTCCCCATACCAGCAGGAAGCAGACCGTCGCCACTCCCATCCCCACCGAGAGGAAGGACAGCGACAGCGGCCGCCGGTCGAAGGACGGCGCGCCATCCTCGAAGAACATCACCTTGACCACGCGAACATAATAATAGGCCCCGATCACGCTGCTGACCACACCGGCCAGCACCAGGACATGGAGATGGGCATTCAGCGCGGCATAGAACACCATCATCTTGCCGAAAAATCCGGCCAGCGGCGGCAGCCCCGCCATGCTGAGCATGAAGATCGCCATGGCCATCGCCAGCCCCGGGTCCGTCCGCCCCAGGCCGGACAGGTCGGAAATCGCGGTCAGGCCGCGCCCCTTGCGCTGCATGGCGACGATCACGGCAAAGGCGCCGACATTCATCAGCAGGTAGGTGGCCAGATAGACCAGCGTTCCGCGCATCCCCTCGGGCGTGCCGGCGGACAGCCCCATCAGCGCATATCCCATATGGCCGATCGACGAATAGGCCATCAGCCGCTTGATGTCCTTCTGCGGAATCGCCGCCACCGCGCCGAACAGCATCGACAGGATCGCGATCGCCTCGACCAGCATCCGCCATTGCGGCGCCACATGGCCGAACGGCCCGGCCATCACCCGCAGCAGCAGCGCGAACGCCGCGAATTTCGGCGCGCCCGCCATGAACGCCGTCACCGAGGTCGGCGCCCCCTGATAGACGTCGGGCGTCCACATATGGAACGGCACCGCCGACAATTTGAAGGTCAGGCCCGCCAGCATGAACACGATGCCGAACATCAGCCCCAGCGGCACCGCGCCCTCGGCGCCCAGCGCCTGCTGGATGGCGCCGTATTCCATGGTCCCGGCAAAGCCATAGACCAGCGCCGAGCCATAGAGCAGCAGGCCCGACGCCAGAGACCCCAGCACGAAATATTTCAGCCCGGCTTCGGCCCCCGCCACCTCGTCCCGCGCGAAGGCGCACAGGATGTAGATGGCCAGCGACGACAATTCCAGCCCGATGAACAGGGTCATCAGGTTGCCCGAGGACGCCATCATCATGGTGCCCAGGGTCGAGAACAGCAGCAGCACCGGAAATTCGAACCGCTCGACCTTCATCGCGCGCGCATGGCCCACCGTCAGCATGGTGGCCAGCGCCCCGCCCGCCAGGCTCAGGATCTTCATGAAGCGGGCGAAGTCGTCATTGACGAAGATATGGTTGTATCCCACCCCGTCCGGCGTGGTCAGGACCAGGAACCCCGTCACCACGAAGGACGCGATCGTCAGCATCGCGCAGGACAGGAAAGGCTGCGCCTTCGTCTGCACCACGCCGAAGACCAGGATCGCAAGGCCGCAGCACGCCAGGACGATTTCCGGCAGAGCAAGTGTCCAGTTCATCGCTTACACCCGTTTCCCGGAGATCAGTGGATAATCAGCAGGGTCGAGACCAGCACCACCAGCCCGATCAGCATCGTGAACGCGTAGATGGCGATCGACCCGGTCTGCGTGCGCACCGCCTGCGCCGCGGTGCCAGCGGTCACGCGCGCCAGCCCGGCGGGTATGGCCTCGATCACCCCTTCATCCGCGCCCTTCCACAACAGGCGCGCCAGCGCCTGATAGGGCCGGATGAAGATGCGGTCATATAATTCGTCGAAATACCATTTGTTCAGCAGGAACAGGTACAGCGGCCGCATGCCGCGCGCCAGGCCGGCCGGGATCGCCGGTCGGGCCACATAGCACAGATAAGCCACGGCAATCCCCGCGATCCCCGCGATGCTGGGCACCAGCGCGATCAGCTCCGGCGTCTGCTCCAGGGTCGCGATCACCGTGTCGCCCGGCGCGTTCACGATCGCCCCGGCCCAGAAATCCGCCTGCCCGGCCCCGACATAATGCGGCGCCAGCAGCAGGCCGGCCAGCGCGGCCCCCAGCCCCAGCAGCACCAGCGGCAGCGTCATCGATAGCGGGCTTTCATGCGCGCCCTCGTAGAGATGCGCATCGCGCGGCGTACCGTGAAAGACCAGGAACAACAGCCGCCAGCTATACAGCGCCGTCAGGAAGGCCGTGATGCAGCCCAGCACCCAGCCATAGAAGCCCAGGCCGCTATGCGCCATCCAGGCCGCTTCCAGGATCGCGTCCTTCGACCAGTAGCCGGCGAAGGGGAAAATCCCCGCCAGCGCCAGGCTGCCCGCCCACATCGCGCCATAGGTCAGCGGAATCTTCTTCCACAGCCCGCCCATGCGGAACATGTCCTGCTCGTCATGCACGGCATGGATGACCGATCCCGCTCCCAGGAACAGCAGCGCCTTGAAGAAGGCATGCGTCGTCAGATGGAACATCGACGCCTGATAGGCCCCGACCCCGGCCGCCATGAACATATAGCCCAGTTGCGAGCAGGTCGAATAGGCGATGGTCCGCTTGATGTCCGGCTGCACCAGCCCGACGGTGGCGGCGAAGAAGCAGGTCGTCGCCCCGATGAACAGGATGAAATCCTTGGTATAGGGCGCGAATTCCACCAGCGGCGACATGCGCGCCATCAGAAACACCCCGGCGGTGACCATGGTCGCCGCATGGATCAGCGCGGAAACCGGCGTCGGGCCTTCCATCGCGTCCGGCAGCCAGGTGTGCAGGAACAATTGCGCCGACTTGCCCATGGCACCGATGAACAGCAGCGTGCAGATCACCTCATAAACCCGATGGATGCCGAACAGGTGATAGACGTCGTCGCCATGCGCCGGCACCAGGGCGAAGATATTGTCATAGGTGACGGAACCGAATTCCACGAACAGCAGGGCCACCCCTACCAGGAAGAACAGGTCGGCCACGCGATTGACCACGAACGCCTTGATCGCCGCGTCGTTCGCGCTGGGCCGGTCGTACCAGTATCCGATCAGCAGATAGCTGGCCAACCCCACCCCTTCCCAGCCGAAGAATAGCTGGATCAGGTCGTTGGACGTCACCAGCATCAGCATGGCGAAGGTGAACAGCGACAGGTACGAGAAGAAGCGATAGGTCGGGACCTTCTCGTGCCCCATGTAGCCGGTGCTGTAGATATGCACCAAGGCCGACACGCAGCCGACCATCGCCACCATCGACAGCGACAGCGTATCCATCCGCAGCGTCCAGGCGGCATGGAAATTGCCCGCGCGGATCCAATCGGCCAGGGACACCACGGCGGGGGTGCCGCCGGCATGCAGCGCGGCGTACAGCGCGCCGATGCCGCAGCCCGCCGAGACGACCATCAGCACGGTGGTCAGGGCCTGCGCGACCCTGTCGCCCGTCACCCGGCCGAACAGGCCCGCGACGGCCGAGCCGAACAGCGGGGCAAGAACCGCGATCTCGAAAAGGTTGGATGCCGTTTCCATGATCCGCTCACCCCTTCATCATGCTGATGTCTTCGACCTCGATCGATCCACGATTGCGGAAATAGACCGTCACGATCGCCAGCCCGATCGCGGATTCCGCCGCCGCGATGGTCAGGACGAACAAGGTGAAGACCTGCCCGGACAGATCGCCGAGCGCCGAAGAAAACGCGACGAAATTCAGGTTCGCCGACAGCAGGATCAACTCGATCGACATCAGGATGATGATGACGTTCTTGCGGTTCAGGAAAATCCCGAACACGCCCAGAACCAGCAGGACGGCACTGACCGCCAGATACGGCCCGATGCCGATGCTTCCCAAACCGCCGCTCACCGCGCCGCTCCTTCCTGGTCCGCAGCGCCTTCGGCCCGCGTCGCCGCCTCCGGCGCGATCTCGTCCGCCACGCCGTAGGATCCGGGGACGGAGGCAATGAAATAGGACTCCTTCGGCCGCAGGAATCCGCCATTGCCGATCACCCCTCCGCCCAGCGGCAGGGCCATCATCTCCAGCGATTCCGTCGCGGTGCGCGCATGCTGGCGCTCGATATTCTGCCGCCGCCCCATCGGCCGCTCGCGCAGGGTCAGCACGATCGCCCCGATCATCGCGACCAGCAGCACCAGCCCGCAGGCCTGGAACAGGAAGACATAGTGCGTGTAAAGCACGTCACCCAGCGCGGCCGTGTTGCTCCGCCCCGGCGCCGGCACCAGATGGCCGATCGCGCCGATCTGCGACGCGACCCGCCAATGGCCGAAAGCCAGCACCAGCTCCGCCAGCAGCACCCCGCCCACCGCGGCCCCGAACGGCGCATAACGCTGCAGCCCCTCGCGCATTTCGGTGAAGCGCACATCCAGCATCATGACGACGAACAGGAACAGCACCGCCACCGCGCCGACATAGACGATGACCAGGATCATCGCCAGAAACTCGGCCCCCGCGACCAGGAACAGCCCCGCGGCGTTAAAGAAGGCCAGGATCAGGAACAGTACCGAATGGACCGGGTTGCGGGCGCTGACCACCATCCCGGCCGACAGGACCAGCACCGTCGCAAATACATAGAAGACGATTTGGGTCATCATCGGTGACCTTCCTGCCGCATGGCTCTTTCCTCCTGCCGCCGCCGCGCGCCGCGCCGTCCCGCCGGGACCGGCACGATCGCCGGGCCGGACCTCTCAGCGATAAGGCGCATCGAGCTCCAGCCGCCGCGCCAGCACGCTTTCCCAGCGATCGCCGTTGGCCAGCAGCTTTTCCTTGTTGTACATCAGCTCTTCGCGCGTCTCGGTCGCGAATTCATAGTTCGGGCCTTCGACGATCGCATCGACGGGACATGCTTCCTCGCACAGCCCGCAATAGATGCATTTCGTCATGTCGATGTCATAGCGCGTGGTGCGCCGCGACCCGTCCTCGCGCGGCTCGGCCTCGATCGTGATCGCCTCGGCGGGGCAGGTCGCCTCGCACAATTTGCAGGCGATGCACCGCTCCTCGCCGTTCGGATAGCGGCGCAGCGCATGCTCGCCGCGAAAGCGCGGCGACAGCGGCCCCTTTTCATAAGGGTAGTTGATCGTGGCCTTGGGCTTGAAGAACGCCTTCAAGGTCGCCCCCATGCCGGCCACCAGCTCGGCCAGCAGGAAGGAGCGGACAGTCCGGTCCAGATATCCCATCAGCTCGCTCCTCCCTGGGGCAGCAGCCCGGTCGCCATCAGGAAGCCTGCCGTCAGCACCATCCAGACCAGCGAGAACGGAAGGAACACCTTCCATCCCAGCCGCATCAACTGGTCATAGCGGTAGCGCGGAAACGTCGCGCGCACCCAGATGAAGACGAACAGGCAGAACAGGATTTTCGCGATCAGCCACAGCGGCCCCGGAATCCAGGTAAAGGGCGCGATCCCGACCGGCGGCAGCCAGCCGCCCAGGAACAGGATGCTGACCATTCCCGACATCAGGAACATGTTGGCATATTCGCCCAGGAAGAAGAGACCGAAGGCCAGCGCCGAATATTCGACGAAGAACCCGGCCACCAGCTCGCTCTCGCCTTCGGGCAGGTCGAACGGCGCGCGATTGGTTTCCGCCAGCGCCGAGATGAAGAAGACGATGAACATCGGAAACATCGGCAGGCAGAACCAGACATGCCGCTGCGCCAGCACGATGTCGTTCAAATTCAGGCTGCCGACCGCCAGCAGCACCGACACGATCACCAGCCCGATCGACACTTCGTACGACACCATCTGCGCGGCCGAGCGCAGCCCGCCCAGGAAGGCGTATTTGGAATTCGACGCCCACCCCGCGATCAGGATGCCGTAGACCCCCAGCGAGGAAATCGCCAGCAGGTACAGCACGCCCACATTGATGTTCGCGACCGCCCAGCCATTGTTGGTGGGAATGACCGCCCAGGCCACCATGGCCAGCGAAAAGGTCAGGAAGGGCGCGAACAGAAACAGAAACCGGTTGGCGCCCGCCGGTATGACCGTCTCCTTGGTGATCATCTTGATCGCGTCGGCAAAGGCCTGCAGCATGCCGAACGGGCCGTTCACGTTCGGCCCCTTGCGCAGTTGCATCGCCGCCATCACCTTGCGCTCGGCCAGGGTCAGATACGCCACCCCCAGCAGCAGCGGCACCAGAACGGCCAGCGCCTCCAGGACGGTCAGGATCACCTGGCCGATCAGTGTGTGCAGAAAGAAATGCGCCACGTCGCCCTACTCCGCCGCCTCGATCCCGGGTTGGATCCCGGCATGGACATAGATCCGCGAACATTCGCCCATCGTCGGGCTGGCCCGACAGATCGGATTGGTCTGGTAATAATCGTCGAATATCGGGCGGAACGGCGCGCCCGATACGCCCCGCGCCTCGCCCGCCGGACCGCCCAGGCCCGTGACGTCCACCGCCTCGACACCGCCGATCACGCGGAAGACCGGGTTGGCCAGCGCCATCCGCTCGCGCAGCGCCTCCAGCGTATCATAGGGCAGAGTCTTGCCCACCACTTCGGAAAACGCCCGCAGAATCCGCCAATCTTCCCGCGCGTCGCCCGGCGGCATCACTGCGCGGAACGTGCGCTGCACGCGCCCCTCGGTATTCACGTACGTGCCGGATTTCTCGGCGAAACTCGCCCCCGGCAGAATCACGTCGGCCCGCGCCGCCGCCGCGTCGCCATGATGGCCCTGATAGATCACGAATGTCTCCGGCCCGATCCGCGCGGTATGGAACTCGTCCGCCCCCAGCAGCCACAGCACGTCGACCCCGCCGCTCATCATGCCCGCGGCGCTGCGCCCGCCCGGCCCGGGCACCAGGCCCAGATCCAGCCCCGCCACGCGGCCGGCCGCGTGATGCAGCACGTTGAACCCGTTCCACCCGGCGCC
>NZ_JABXXP010000119.1 GCF_013376155.1 Nguyenibacter vanlangensis | reverse complement strand
GCATGCGCGAGTGCCTGAATTCGCGCGCCTATGTCGCCCGGCACGTCGCGCTGTCGTACGAGATCCTGCCCGCGCCGGCGCGCAGCGCCGCCCCCTTCCCCGCCGCGGTCGCGCGTGGACCGCAGCACCCCGCACATCCCGAAGCCGGAGCCATATGATGAAGAATTCCGCGGCCGTCGTGGTCGGCATCATCAGCAGCGGGCGCCCCGCCATCCTGCCCGAGACGATCGCGGAACTGCGCAGGCAGACCTATCCGTTCCAGCGCATCATCATCTGCACCCCGCGCCCGTCCGACGCGGCGCAGGTCGCGGAGGCCGAGGACATCGTGCGGCTGATCGGCCCGACGGGCGCGCCCCACCAGCGCAACGTGGTGCTGGACCATGCCCGCGATGCCGACATCGTCGTGTTCTTCGACGATGATTTCCTGCCCGATCCCGATTACCTGCGGCGTTGCGTCGAGGCGTTCCAGTCCGATCCGGCGATCGTCGCGGCGACCGGGCGCGTGCTGGCGGACGGCGCGAAGGGGCCGGGGCTGACGGTCGCGGACGGGCGGGCGATCCTGGCCGACCCGGCGATCAACGACAATCCGGCGATGCCCCCCGTCGAGGCGGCCTGGAGCAGCTATGGCTGCAACATGGCCTATCGGATGTCGGTGATCACCGAGCACGACATGCGTTTCGACGAGCGGCTGCCGCTTTATGCCTGGTACGAGGACATCGATTTTTCGCGGCGGATGGGCGCGTATGGCCGGCTGGTGCGGGTGAACGGCGCGAAGGGCGTGCATCTGGGCACGAAGAAGGGACGCACCCCCGGCCGGCACCTGGGATATTCGCAGGTCGCGAACCCGATCTATCTGTCGCGCAAGGGCAGTTTTCCCTGGGATCATTCGCTGCGCAGCATAGGCCGCAATATCGCGATGAACATGCTGCGCAGCCTGCGGCCGGAGCCCTATATCGACCGGAGGGGCCGGCTGATCGGCAACGGGATGGCACTGCTGGACTGGATGCGCGGCCGCGTCGCCCCCGAACGAATCCTGACCTTCTGATCGTGACCTTTTGCGCGATTTGCGACCTGTTGCAGCCGGATACACCACCATGCGCTTTTCCCTTGTCGTCGCCACCGTCGGACGCTCCGCGGAAGTCCGCGCGCTGCTGCTGTCGCTGCAGCGCCAGGCCGTGCAGTCGTTCGAGGTCATTATCGTGGACCAGAACGCCGATGACCGGCTGGAGCCGATCGTCGCCGAGTTTTCGGCGACGATGACGATCCTGCACCTGCGCACGTCATTGCGGTTGTGCAACAGGGCGCGCAACCTGGGCGCGCAGCACGCCACGGGCGAGATCGTCACCTTTCCCGATGACGATTGCGAATATACCCAGGACGTGCTGGAGCAGGCGGACCGGTTTTTCCGCACGCATCCCGGCCATGGCTTCCTGACGGGGACCGTGCTGCTGCCGGATGGCAGCTTCGGCCGGTCGGGGCGCTGGCTGAAGCAGGACAGCGCGGTCGATACGCAGACCGTGTGGACGTCGCTGATCGAATTCAACCTGTTCGTCCGGCGCGAGATCTTCGAGGAGCTGGGCGGATTCGACGAGATGATCGGGCCGGGCACCCGTTTCGGGTCCAGCGAGGGGCAGGACCTGGCGCTGCGCATGCTGGCGCGGAACGTGCCGGGATACTATCTGTACCATCTGCGGATCATGCATCCGGACAAGCCGGTGTCGCTGAACATCGCGCGCGCGTTCAGCTATGGCCTGGGGGCCGGCCGGGTGATGCGCAAGAATCGCTGCGACATGCGGACCGTATCGCAATTCCTGATCCGGCCGGCCGGGGGTTTTGTGGTCAATCTGGTCCGGTTGGACATGCCGATCGCCCGTTATTATTTCCTGACATTCCTCGGCCGCCTGGCCGGGTACCGGGCGCAGGTCGCGAAGGCGGCCTGAGTCCATGCCCTCGAAGTCCATGCCCCTGGGGTCCATGCCCCCGGGCGGCGCCCCCGAGCGGCCGGCGCCATCGGGTTTTCGCCATGTCCACGCGCGGCAAGCAGGCCGCCAGAAACCGGATTGAACGTTGATGGCCACCGCGAAACCAGCCTCTGCGAAACCAGCCTCTGCCCTGTTGCGCATGCCCACCTGGCACATCGTGTCCAACAGCGGCTGGAACATCCTGGGACGGGTCGGTCCGATCGGGGTCGCGCTGCTGGTGACGCCCCGGCTGATCACGCATCTGGGCCTGGCGCGCTGGGGGGTGATGACGATCGCGCTGACCCTGGTCGGCACGTTCGGGATCTTCGATTTCGGCCTGGGACGGGCGCTGACGCGGGCGGTCGCCGAGCGCGTGACCGAGGGGCGGCACCAGGAAAGCGCCGACCTGACCATGACCGGCATCCTGACACTGAGCGTGCTGGGGATCATCGGCGGGCTGGTGGCCGCGCTGGGCGTGGTGGCCTGGGTGCAGCACGGCCTGAAGATCCCGGATTCGCTGCGGCCCGAGACGACGTGGGCGATGTGGGTGCTGTGCGCCACCGCGCCGCTGGTCATGGCGAACGCGGCCATGTGGGGGGTCATTTCCGCCTATCAGGCGTTCCGCGCGGCCAACCTGATCAATATCCCCATCTCGATCGGGTATTATGTCGCGCCGCTGCTGATCCTGCTGGTCTGGAACAGCCTGGTCGGCGTGATGATCACCCTGGCGCTGTGCCGCGTCGCGATGACGATCGCCTATGCCTGGCTGTGCCTGCGGGTGATGCCGCAACTGCGCACCGCCAGGCCCGCCATCAGCCTGCTGCGGCCGCTGTTTCGGATCGGCGGGTGGATGACGGTGTCCAACCTGATGTTTCCGATCCTGTCCTATATGGACCGGTTCATGATCGCGTCGGTCATTTCCAGCGCCGCCACCAGCTATTACACCACGCCGTTCGACGTGGTCGCGCGCCTGTCGCTGATTACCAATGCGGTGACGGGCACGGCCTTTCCGGCCATGGCGTCGCTGTGGCGGCACGACAGCGCCGGGACCATTCAGCTCTATCGTACCAGCGTGCTGACGGTGGCGGCGCTGCTGTTTCCGTTCTGCCTGGTCAGCACGCTGTTCGGCCGCGAGATCCTGGCGATGTGGGTCGGGGGCGATTTTCCGGAACACAGCACGATGATCATGAAATTTCTGAGCATCGGGGTGTTCTTCTTCGGCGTCGACGGCGTGGCGGCGGGGTTTCTGGACGGGATCGGCCGGCCGGATTTCAACGCCGTCCTGTCCGTCATCGAATTCGCCGTCTATGCGCCGCTGCTGCTGCTGCTGCTGCATCTGTTCGGGGTGGACGGGGCCGCCATCGCCTGGGCCGGCCGCAGCCTGCTGGATTGCGTCATCCGCATCCGCCTGGGCATTCGCTTCTATCCGCCGCTGGCCGACGCCGTGCGCCATATCCTGCCGATGAGCGCCGTGGCGCTGGTGACGCTGGGCGCCGCGATTTTCCAGGATGGGATCGTCATCACGGGCGTGTCGTTCGTGCTGTCGTCGATCCTGTTCTATGCGATCCTGTGGACGCGCGGCCTGAGCGCCGCCGAGCGCGCATCCGCCCTGTCGCTGCTGAAGCGGGCGGGCATGTCGCGCAGCAGGCCGGCCTGACGTTTCGCTTCGCTTTCCGGCGTTTCCCCCCCTCTGACATCCCCTGACCTCCCCCTCTGGCCGGCGACCCCACGAGAGCGTCATCCCGGCCGGCGTGATTTGCGCGGAACCATCCCGGGCCGCCCGCTTTTGTTACAACGCCGCATTGACGGTCCAAGGCGTGGTGCGGATTGCCGATTATCGTTGAAGCCTCGAGTATCGTTAAAACTTCTGGGAAACTTCCGGGAAACATCTGGGCGACGAGGAGCGCATGAAGCGGCTGACCCTGTTTGTCAAAGGCAATGTCGATATCCATGATTCGCTGCATTCCTGCCGCATCGGCGGCGTGGTGCAGTGGAACGGCATGAACGACGTCCTGCGCGGCGCCTATCCGGACGTGACGGCACGCATCCGCCACGAGACGCTGACGCGGTCCGACGCGCTGCTGGCCGCGACCGGAGAGGTGCCGGCCCTGTTCGGCGCGCGCGACCTGCAATTGGGAAATTATCCGCTGCGCAGCCAGTTCAGCACCGCCCTGTTCACCACGCCGGCGGACGCCGTGTTTCTGTCCATCCTGCCGGACGTGGCCACGCCGCTGATGCGGCACCGGCGCGAGGACGTGCTGTTCTATCCCGCCGACGAGGCGGAGTGGCGCGACGACGACCGGGCGTGGCTGCGGTCCGAATTCGCGCCCGCGGGCTATCTGAGCGTGGCGCAGTCCATGGCCAATCTGGCGGCGATCGTCGAGCGGATCCGCCGGGAACGGGACGTGCCGGTGCTGGTCTATAACCTGTCGCCGGTCATTCCGGGCGACCGGGTCCATTGCCATATGGGGCTGGACGAGACCTTTGCGACAAGAATAAGGCGATTCAACCTTGGGCTGATCGAACTTTCGCACGAGATCGGCATTTCAATCATTGACGTTGATACCGTCATTGCCCGCAACGGCGCGGACAGGCTGAAGATCGACAATTTCCACCTGCGGCCCGAAGGGCATCGGTACGTCGCGGAGGAGGTCGTTCGGGTGCTGGAGGATCTGGGCGTTCTGGAGAGCTAGAGCCCCCGTCCGCGCGTCCGGCGGGTCGATACGGGATCGATTTCAGAGATAGATTTCAGAGATAGATTTTTCATTGTTCTTTTTTACGACAAATAAAAAAAGTCTCCGGTTTGAGCATGATCTTTGCCGGGAGAAGGATTTGAGATGAAAGCCACAGTCGTTATCCGCTCGCGCAATGAGGCGGACCGTCTGCGCCTGACGCTGGCGTCGCTGTCCTGCCAGACCGAGGCCGCGCAAATCGTCGTCGTCGATGACGGATCGACGGACCATACCGCCGCCGTGGTCGCCGAGGCCGCGCGCACGGGCGACGTGGTCGCGATCCGGCACGAGACCGCGCTGGGCCGGTCCGCGGCGGCCAATGCCGGGGCGCGGCAGGCCGACGGCGACGTGCTGATCTTCCTGGACGGCGACACGCTGGCCGGCCCCGACCTGGTGGCCGATCACATGGCGCGCCATCGCGCCAGTCCCGGCCTGGTGGTCCGGGGCGAAACCTATCACATCCGCTGCACCCGTCCCTTCCTGGACCCCGAGGCGGGGACGCCCCGGCGCGGCGAGGAGGAGCGGGTCGCACGGATGTCCGCCGAGGAACGGGCGCGGTCGGTGGTGACGCGGGAGCAGATCCGCCACGATTTCGCCGCGGTCGCCCGGCGGGGGCAGCCCGGGGTCTATCCGGGCTATGGACCGCGCAAATTGTTCGAGCTGGAGATGGCGGCGCTGCGGGACGATGCGGATTGCGGCGTCCTGTGGGCCGCGGCGTCGGGGTCCAACCAGTCGGTCGGGCGGGCGGCCTTTCTGGAATCCGGCGGGTTCCATCCCGACCTGACGATCAACGAACATCGCGAATTGTCGCTGCGCCTGTGCCAGGCGGGCCTGCGGATGGCGGCCTCGGCGGCGCGCACCTATCACCTGATCCACCGGAGCGGCTGGCGCGACCCGCTGGACGACAAGGATTGGGAGGGGATCTTCTATGCCGCGCATCCGCGCGCGGACGTGGCCCTGCTGCCGCTGCTGTGGCAGAGCCTGAGCGACGAGAAGGCGCTGGCCGAGCCGTTGCGCATCTCGTCCCTGGCGCAACTGGCGGCGATCGCCGCGGATTATCCGAGCCTGCCGCGGCCGGAAGCCGTGCGTGCGGCCTATATGGCGGCGCCGAGGCCGTCCTTTGCCCGCAAGCCCGTCCATCCGTAAGCCCGCTCCGGCGTCCACAAGCCCCGCCGTCCACAACAATTCCCTCCGTCCACACACATCGAGTCGGAGTTCCTCTCATGAAAAAGATAGAGGCCGTCTTCTTCGGCGACGCGCATGAGCGGCAGGTGATCGCCCGTGCGGCGTCGCTGCTGTCCGACGCGCTGGAAAGCCAGGGCGCGAGCCTGTCGCACATGATGGTGCATGATTTCGACAGCGCCGTGAACGCGGCCCCCGGAACGATCCGGGTGATGTCGCTGGCGCCGGCGCTGCGCGCGCTGGATACGCCATGGCCGGAGGTGGAGCGGGACCTGCTGGCCCGGTACGAGGCGTTGTGCGCCGCGGGCGATCCGGTCCTGGTGCCGACCCTGTTCCGCCATGTCGAGCGCAGCGGCCAGCCGGACGGTGCGCGCATACTGCTGCGCATCCGGCGGCTGGACCTGCTGGCCGCGGAATTGTCGCGGCTGTACGGCGCCTTCGTCGTCGATGTGGACCGGGTATTCGCCGATACCGGCGCCATGCGGCTGAAGACCGATTACCGCGCCGAGGGCGACGCCGCGACCGAACTGGCCGGCTATACCCTGGCGCTGGGCATTACGGACAACGCGCTGGATGCCGCCCTGCCCTTCGAGGTGCAGGAGCGCGTCAAGGCGCGGATCGTCGCCCAGGCGCCCGCCAGCCGGCCCGTGCCGGAAATCACGCCGCGGGAATTGATGGTCATGGGCAAGGGGCGACGGCGGCAGGTCGTGTCCACGATCACCGACGCGGTGCAGGACAACCATGTGGGCTGGCTGCTCCGCCAGGTCGTGAAGGGCCAGATCCCGCCCGGGCAGGCGATCGAGAAGCTGGTACATGCCGTGCGGCGGCGGGGCGTGCAGGAGAGTTTCAGCATCGTTACGGCGGGCCTGTTCAAGATGATCCGTGCGACGCCGCAATGAGCAGGATCGACCCCATCCAGGCCCTGCGGGCCATGCTGGCGATCCGCGCGTTCGAAGACGCGCTGGCGCAGCGGAAGAATCACGGGTTCCAATTGCTGTCGACGGGCGAGGAGGCGGTTGCCGTCGGGCTGACGTCGGCGCTGGGGCCGGCGGACCAGTTGCTGACCGGCGGGCGGTCCATCGGGCCGGCCCTGGC
>NZ_JABXXP010000118.1 GCF_013376155.1 Nguyenibacter vanlangensis | reverse complement strand
CCACCTGCCGCTGGCCCAGGTCCGCCGACAGGATGCGCGCGGCCTCGGCCCGCTGCCCACCCATCGCGAGCACCGCCGCCAGGTCGTGGCGCAGCTTGCGCGATGCATTGGCATCCGCGCCATAAGGGCGCATCAGGCGTTCGGCATCCTCTACGTCGCCGCTCATCGCCAGGGACAGCGCCAGATTGACCTGGGCGCCGATCATGTCCGGATCCGCCGCAAGCGCCAGGCGATAGGCCTGCTGTGCATCCAGGTGCCGGCGCAGCAGGTCACGGGCGACCCCCAGATCGTTCAGCGCCACCGCGTTGCGCGGATCACGATCGGCCGCCGCCTGGAATGCGATTTCGGCCGCGGCGGGATCGTGGGCCAGCAGGCAGCGGCCCAGCCCGATCTGGGCCCCGACCAGGTGAGGCGCGCGCAGCAGCACCGCGCGATAGACCCATTCCGCCTGGCCCAGTTGGCCCATCGCGGTCAATGCGTCTCCCTTGATCTGCAGCGCCTCGGCATTCTGCGGGTCGGTGCGCAGGATCGCTTCCGTTGCCTGCAGGGCGATCTGCGGCGCGCCGCCGACCAGGGCGGCACGGGCCACGGTGACGCTGGTGCCCGAGGTCCCTGACGGGCCGGCCACGCAGGCCCCCAGGAGCACGGTCCCCAGGGACGCGATCACTGCCGCGACAAAACCCGGCTTCATGCCCGCACGCGATCCGCAAATGATGAACTGGTCATGATCGTCCATGATGGTGAAAGGAACGCGCGACCTGAATCCCGGCCGGGCCGCCGGCCACCAGGAAGACGCACGGCATGATGAAAAACAGCGTCGGCAAGGTCAGCAGGACACCCAGCCGCGCCGCGCCGGCCTCGTAACGGGTCAGCATCTCATGCCGTAATTCGGCCGACAGGCCGCGCAGCGCGTCGGTGATCGGCGTACCATATTGCTGCGTCTGCAGCAGGGTCGTCGCCAGGCGCCGCAGCCCGTCCACCCCGGACCGGGCGCCCAGATTGCCCAGCACGACGCGCGTATCGGCAATGACGCTCAGTTCGTTGGCGGTGCGGGCGAATTCGGCCGCGACGGCCGCATTGGCATGTTCCAGTTCCACGCTGACCTGGACGATCGCCGCCCCCAGCCCGACGCCGGCCTGGGTACAGATGACCATCACGTCCAGCGCATCGGGCAATCCGGCCTCGAGTTGCTTGAGATAGGCGTTGCGCCTGGCCCGCAGGATATAGTCCGGCGTCAGCAACCCCGCGATCGCCAGCGCGGCCGGCAGCACGTGACGGAACAGGGCCGGCATCCCTGCAAGCCGCGGCAGGAACAGGAAACCGACCAGCGGCAGGCCGATCGCCAGCAGGATCTTGGCACCGATGAACAGGCTGACCGCGTTCGCACCCTGCGCCCCGGTCGAGGTCAGAGTCTCGCGCAGTTCGTCCAGCGTGCCGGTGGACAGCAATCCGCGCTTGACGATCACCTGTCCGATCGCCGAGACCAGCCGCACGGAGGAGGCCCGGAATTCGCGGATCCCGTCGGCCCCGGTCCTGGCGCCGGCCTTCCCGCCCCTGGGATCGCGCAGCCCGCGCATACGTGCCCGCAGGCGCCTCCGCTGCGCGAGCAGATGCGCCGCGGCGGCCAGGCAGGGCAGCATGGCGGCCATCAATCCGGCCAGGGCGAACAGCAGCGGGCGGTTCACGACAGCGTCCTGCGAATGATCGTGCGCATCACCAATATGCCCATCCCCAGGGACACGGCCGCGAAACCCAGCAGGACATGGCCTGCCGGATCGGTGAACAGGGTGCCGATATAAGACGGGTTCGTGACCCACAGGATCAATCCCAGCGCCACCGGCAGGATGCCCAGAACGGTCGCGCTGGCGCGCGCCTCGGACGCCAGGGCATGACCGCGCGCCTTCAGCGCCAGGCGCTTGCGAATGACATCCGCCAGGCCGTCGAGCGCGCCGCTCAACGACCCGCCCGTCTGGGCCTGCAAGGCCAGGGCGGTGGCGAAAAAGCGATATTCCGGCAGGCCGGAACGCATCGCCATCTCGCGCAGGCTGTCTTCCATGGACATGCCGATCGAAATCTGCTCGGCCATGCGCGCGAATTCCGGACCGGTCGGTTCGGCGGCCTCACGCGCGACCGTCCGCATCGCCTCCATCACCGAAATCCCGACCCCGACCGAACGCACGATCATCGCCAGGGCATCGGGGAATTGCTGCAACTGCCGATTACGGCGCTTGTCCATCATCCAGCCGAAGACGCTGCGGCACAGGAAGATCCAGACGCCGACCATCACCGGGAACCCCAGGATTCCAAGGAAGCCCGCGACCATCGAAAACAGCGACGCGACAAGGATGAAGGCGCCGATCGGCACCATCCACCAGGGCACCTGGTATTGATCGGCCCGGGCCATGTCGACCCCCAGCAGGTCGGCCAGCCGTTCCGCGATCGGACGCCGGGCGTGTGTCCGGGGGCGGAAGGCAGAGGGCTCGAGCGGGCGAACGACCCGGTAGGGCACCGAGACGGCGGCCAGGCGCGCGTCGCGTCGCCGCGCCTGCCGCTGCATGCGCGACACCAGGATCCCGCTGACCACCATGCCCAGCAGCGACAGGCAGGACAGGACCAGCAGCCCCGCCAGCATCAGCCGTCCGCCTGTTCAAGGGCGGCGAACCATTCCCGCTCCAGCCCGAAATAGGCGAGGCGCTGCTGGCAGGCGGGCGGGACCCGGCTGACCTTGTAACGGCCGATCAACCTTCCGTCATGGCCTTCGCCCTGGATTTCAAAGCGAAACACGTCATTGAGGGTGATCACGTCGCCTTCCATGCCGCATATTTCGGTCACCTGGGTAATGCGGCGTCCGCCGTCACGCTGGCGTTCCACCTGGATGATCAGGTCCACCGCGCCCACGATCTGGGTACGGATCGCGCGTGACGGCAGGCCCATATTGCCCATCTGCACCATGTTCTCGATCCGCGTCAGCGCATCGCGGGTGGTGTTGGCATGCACCGTGGACATGCTGCCGTCATGACCGGTATTCATGGCCTGCAGCATGTCGAAAGCTTCGCCGCCACGGCACTCGCCGATGATGATCCGGTCGGGACGCATGCGGAGCGCGTTGCGCATCAGGTCGCGCTGGGCGATCTCGCCCCGCCCTTCGAGGTTCGCAGGGCGGGTTTCCAGGCGCACGACATGCGGCTGCTGCAACTGCAGTTCGGCCGCGTCCTCGACGGTGATGACGCGCTCGCCGGCATCGATCATCCGGGACAGCGCGTTCAGCAGCGTGGTCTTGCCCGACCCCGTGCCGCCGGAAACGATGATGTTCAACCTTGCCTTGGCCGCGGTCTGGAGCAGCCGCGCGACCGGAGGCGTCAGGGCGCCGAATTCGATGAGCCGGGCAAAATCGATGACCTTGCGGCCAAATTTCCGGATCGTCAGATAAGGCCCGTCCAGAGCCAGGGGAGAAAAGACGATGTTGACGCGCGAGCCGTCCGCCAGCCGCGCATCGGCCATCGGACTGGATTCATCGATGCGCCGCCCGACGGCCGAGGCGATGCGCTGGCATATGCTCGCCAGATGCGCCGTGTCACGGAAACGGACCCCCGACAGGACCAGCCTGCCCCCATTCTCGATAAAGACCTTGTTCGGCCCGTTCACCATGATTTCGCTGACGGATTCGTTTTCCAGCAGCGGTTCCAGCGGCCCCAGGCCGAGCATGTCGAAGACCAGTTCCTCGGCCAGCGCCCGCTGTTCGCGGCTGTTCAACTGGATCCGCCGCTCGGTGGCGAGTTCCGAAATCAGATGTTCCAGGTCAGCGCGCAGCCGGTCCGGCGGCAGCACCGCGACGGCGGCGGGGTCCAGGCGGTCCAGGCAGGTGACCCGCAATTCGGCGATCATGGACGGCGGTACGCTCGGCGCCGATTCCGTGCCGGCAACGGGGCCCGCCGGGGCGGCGGCCGGGGCGGAATGGTCCGCCCTGGCGGTGGCGCCCTCGTCGGTCCGACTGGCGCGCCGGCCGAATATGGGGGTCCCGAAATATGTCACGGGCGCCTCGCAAAAGGCAGCCACCGGCGCTTCGCGGCGTCGGTCGAAGGCACGCCGTGCCCGGTCGTGACATCCAGCATCCCCACCGCATCGACCTGCCGCGCCAGATCCATCATCGCGGTACGAAAGGCGCCCCGGGCGGCGACCGCCGGCTCGCCCAGCGTCGCGGCGTTGCCGATCTGGCGCGGCAGGTCGGCAATGGTGATGTCGACATTGGTCTTCAGCGCTTCTTCGACCTGGCCGCGGCTCAGCGCACCCGGGCGGCCCAGCCGGTTCAGCACCAGAACCGGGCGCTGCTTCTGCAACGGTCCGGCCGGGACGTCCAGCAGGCGCAGCGTATCCCGCACCGACGCCAAGGTCGGTTCCAGCACCAGGACACGCTGATGCACCTGCGCCAGCAGGTCGCGATTCAGCGCGTTCGATACGAAGGGCACGTCGGCCACGACAAAATTATATCTCTGCCGCAGAACCCGCAGCAAAGCCTGCGCCGCGCCGGCGGCATAATCCAGTTCTGATGCGAAATCCATCTGGTCGGCCAGCACGTGCAGGCGTTCGGCGACCGGGCTGGTGGCCCGTTCGGCCAGCAGGACGTCGATTCTGTCCGGGGCTTCCAGCGCGCGCCGCAATCCGGACCCCACGCCGACATCCAGCAGGAACGCCGCCATTCCGCGATGCAGGTCCGAATCCAGCAACAGCGTGTGGCGATGCATGACCGCGCCGAACAGCCAAGCCAGATTGACGGCGACCGTGCTGGCGCCGACCCCGCCGCGCACGCCCGTGATCGTCACGCAGCGCCCGCCCAGATCCCGCTCGGGCAACTGCCCCCGCGTCAGGGGGCCGAATTGCCTTGCGATCTTCTCGCGCGTCAGCGGGCGCGGCAGGTATTCCGCAACCCCCAGCCCGCGCGTGACCTCGCGGTAGAAATCGGCGCTGTCCACCGAACCGATCAGCAGGACCGAGACATCCGGTTCCACCACCTGGGCCAGGTCGCGCAGGGCGCTGATCGGATGCTTCTCCTCGGCCAGGTCGATGATCAGGATCCGCGGGGTCGAATGCTTCTGCAGCGCCGCCACGGCCGTGCGCACGGTGCCGCGCCGGATATCGATCGCGGCGCCGACACTTTCGGTCAATCCGTCGCGCACCAGCGCCTCGGTGGCCGCGTCGGATACGTATCCCACCAGGAAAGGCCGGTCATGCCGGGCGACAACGGAGCTCGCGGGCTCGGGCTGCACTTTTTCGGCCGTGGCCATCATGGCTCAGTTTCCTCCGCCGCCGGACGGGCTCCCGCTTGATCCACCGCCCGATCCACTGCCCGACGATCCGCTCACGCCGCCGGAAATGCCGTTGGTGGACGGCAACGCCTTGGGTTTGTCCAGCTTGATGCGTTCGACCGCCATGACCGGCGCCTGCGCATCGGGCGCCTCGCCGCCATGCCCCTCCCTCAGATCGCGCGGGTCGGCGACCATGGCGGCAAGATTGGCCGCGTTCGCGCCGGACGGATGCCATGCATAAGGCTTGTGATACGGATCCAACGTGCCACATCCGCCGACCAGCGGCAGGACGCATGACAGCAGGACGCACGAGAGCACCCTGCGCGCCCGGAACAGGATTGTCGCGTTCATGGCCAGGTCCTCATTGAACGAAGAATCCGGCATCGCCTGGAATCTGCACGGGCTCGGCACGCTGTCGCGGCGCCACCTGGCGCATCAGCAGCAGACGTTCGATTTCAGTCGGGACGCCCGCCATGTCGGTCGGCGCGGTCAGGCGCGACCGGTTCGCCACCGGGCGGACGAGATAAGGCGTGACCAGGATCACCAGTTCGGTTTCCTGCCGGTTGAAGTTCGTCGAACGAAACAGCGCCCCCAACAGGGGCACGTCACCGGCGCCGGGAATGCCGTTGCTTGAATCGGTGGTCGAATCCTCCAGCAGGCCGGCGATGGCCAATGTCTCGCCGCTGCCCATCTCGACGGTCGTCTCGGCCCGCCGGACAGTCAGGGCCGGAATGACCGACGTCGATCCGGACGTCGTGACCGACACCGCGTTCTGGTTGCTCAACTGGCTGATTTCCGGGGCGACATGCAGGTTGATGCGTCCATTGCTGAAGACGGTCGGCAAAAAGGTCAGGCTGACGCCATAATCCTTGAAGGCGACCGAAATCGCGCCGGCCTGTTGCGCCATCGGGATGGGATATTGCCCGCCCACCTGGAAGCTGGCGCTTTGTCCGCTCATGACCGTCAGATTGGGCTCGGCCAGCATCCGGACCAAGTTGTCCTGCGAAAGCGCGTCGATGACGCCATTGACGTTGCTGCCCAGGCAGAACGGATTGCGCGTCGCGACGCAGGCAGCGCTGCTGCCGTTCACATTCAGGGTCAGGGCTGGAAAACTGCCGACCTTGCCGATATTGCCGACCGCCTGCCAGTTGATTCCCAACTGGCGCACCACGTTGCGGTCCATCTCCGCGATCCGGACGCTCAGCGTCACCTGGGTCGCCGAGCGGATGGACAGGCGGTTGCGCAGCCCCTGCCCTTCGGCCAGATATCCCCGGGCGATTTCTTCGGCCTGCGCCGCGTCTTCCGGCGAGGCCACCGAACCGCTGAGCGTCAGGCCACGCGCGTCGGTCTGAACCGTGATGTGGCTGCCCGGCATCTGCCGGGCGATCCGGACCTCGGCCTGCGCGGCCCCGTAACTGGACGGCAGGACGTCGATCGTGAATTGCGCGATCGTGTGCCCTTCGGCATCGGTTGCCATGACCGACGTCCGGCCGATCGTCATGCCGTAGAGGAACATGCTGGTCGCGCTGGCCGGCCGTATCTGCGCGACCTTGGGATCGACCACGAAAATCTTCGCCGCCGCTCTTGGCAATGTGACCATGTGGCCGGCGCCGACCTCGAGACTGACCGCGCGTTCCCGGACCGGGCCGGCTTCGTCGCGATGCGCCGCCGCGGCCGGGCCAGGCG
>NZ_JABXXP010000117.1 GCF_013376155.1 Nguyenibacter vanlangensis | reverse complement strand
GGACCGCCGGGCCAGCAGCCGCATCCCCCACAGGCCCAGCCCGAACGGCCGCGCCAGCACCAACCAACGCACCGGCGACCACCCACCCCAGGCGGGCCGGATCACGGCAGATCGCCGGGGCACGTCGCCCGATTCCCTGCGCGCCCCTTCGCCAAGCCCCTCTTCCCTGGGCCCCTCTTCCCTGGCCGCCCCACCCGCCAACCCGCGCGCCACTCCCACGGGCAGGCAGGCGAACAGGATCGGCATCACCGACAACTCCGCTCCCCACCCGGCCACCCCCGCCAAAAAACCCGCAAAGAAGATCGCCACAAAGCCGGATGCCACGGCGCCCGTCAGCACTGCCATGCCCATCGCATCCATCCACAACACCCGCCGCCAATCCCGGGGCGACAGCGGCAGCACGCGCAGCCAGTCCATGGCGGCGTCCCGCCGGGCGGCATTCCCCGCCATCCGGCCAAGCCCCAAACCGACCGCCGCGTTCACCAGCACCGACAGCAGCAGCGCCGTCACGCCATGCACCGCCGCCCATTTGCGCAACGCCACGCCGCCATCCCACGCTCCGCCGGCCAGCAATCCCAGCAGGACCATTATGCCCACCGGAAACAACACGGCATCCGACCGCCGCCGCAGCAGCCGCCACGCCACGACCCGGCACAAACCCCGCCAGCGTGCCCCGATCAGCACACGCGACGCCGGCACGCACGACGCCTCACGCATCACAATGCCTCACGTATGGTCCGCGCCGCCACGACATCGTAACTCGCCGCCCATGGCTGCCTTACGATGGGATTGAGTGGTTGGTAACTTCACGTCGTCAATGACGTCGTTATTGACGTCGTCAGGAGGCGAGGATGCGGCAGGAGATCCTGATTGGCGTGAGGCGTAGGCGGCGCTGGTCCGATGAACACAAGCTGCAGGTTACCGATACTCTCACGCTGTGCAAGCAGGAGATCGTTCGTCTCGGCATCGGTCAGATCATGAAGGAGGGACGGCGCCATGCGTAGGATGAATCAAATTCCCGCACGCGCCGCAAGCCCTTCTACCAACCCAGTGAGCAATTCCGACACCATTGCCGGGGTTAAGCCCGGCAATGGTGTCGGTCAGCAACAGCGAGAAATCGGCGGTATCGCAACAACGGGCGATAGTTTATTCAACTCACAAATCTGTCCGAACGAATGGGGCCACCTCTCTCAGGGCCTTCGCAACGCGCGAGCCGGTTCCATACGGGCAAGGCGAAGCGTCTGCCCGATAACAATAAGCGCAGCAAATCCGAGTGTTAAGCCGATTACGACGAGAAAATACGCCGGCGAAAGCGCGATTCGCTGAGAAAAAGTCGAGAGCCATGCGCGCATCAGACTCCACGCGAACGGGCATGCAATCATGCAAGCAAGCGATACCGGAAAAAGAAAACCACGCAGCATCAAAATAATGATATCGCCAACTCGGGCACCAAGAGCTTTGCGGATGCCTATTTCATGCCGACGTTGCACGCTGGAAAGTGAAGCCAAGCCATAGAGACCTATGCCCGCGATCACAAAGGTCATTATTGACCCAGCTATAGCCAACTTTCCTTGGCGTTGCCCATTCATATAAAATTCTGATGTCCGGTCGACCACAGTCTCAAAATTTCCCTCGGCGTCGGGGATCAATCTATTCCACACAGTTTTGAGGCGCTCCTGCATGTCGCGCGACGCGACGCCAGCGAAACGTATCGTAATAACCGCAGCGGGAATATTCTGCCTGGACTGAAGTACAACCAGGGGCCTTACCTTCTCATGGGGCGAGACAAATCGCATATCGTCTTCGACCCCTATAATGTAAAGCCTAGTGGATCCAATCGTTAGAGATTGTCCAATGGCTGCAGCAGGCGATGCAAATCCCGCCGCTGATACGGTGCGGGAATTGATAATGATATTATAAGGCCCAGGACTGGCTAAAAGTCCGTCCCAACCTTGGCTGTTGTCCTGCCCATGGAAATTGTCGAACCAGCGTCCAGCAAGAAGGTGAGGAAGATAGACGACGTCATAGCCCCGCGAAATGACATCCGTGAGAACATGGATATTTTCTCCACGTGCCGTCTTGGCATCAAAATAGCTGACGGTGGAAACATTTGGTTCCAGGACCGACAGCGTCGCAGCGGTGACGCCTGGGATTGCCCTCACAGCGTCGAGAAGCTGATGCTGCACATTTGCATCGCTGGCTGGAATCTGAGGACTGACCAGCAGCCCCTTTGCCGTATAACCCTGATCGGAGGTCCGGATAAAATTGGCCTGCTTATTAACGACTAAAGTGCATATCGCAATTACAGAGGCGATAGAAAACTGGACCAGAATCAAGACTTTTCTCACCTTGCCTTCAAGCCGCCCCCCAGACGGCAGGGCCGCGGAGGAGAAGATTATCGCCGGACGATAGGCCGAAAGCACCAATGCCGGATACACTCCGGCGGCAATTCCGGTCGCGACCGCGGAAATTAATAGAATTAATATTGTATGTTCATAATAAACATTAAGTTTAACACCCACCATGGATGAAATAAACGGTGATACCAACTCGAAGAAGCTCAATGCCAACACAGCGGAAATCAATGCTTGTAGGATGGACTCTCCCATAAACTGCATGAATAAAGCGGACCTGGTCGCTCCCAATGTCTTGCGTATCGCGACTTCCCGGGCACGTAACGCGCTCCGCGCGGTAGACAGATTGACGGAGTTTCCTATGGCCAGGATCAACACAAAAATGCCGGTGAGCCCAAGGCTATCCACGACACCACGATCAGCACCGTCAGACGTATCTTCCACGACTATATCATGAAAATGGGTTTCCGAGAGCGGTACGAATGTCAGCAGGCTTGTCTTCTCCGGATGTACACCAAGATTACGATCATCGTTGCCACTATCCGGCCCACTTGCTCGACGACTCAGAAACGAACTCGTCTGACTCTGAGCGAGGGCCATATCAGATGGCTCCCGAAACCTTACGTAGATACTGCCTATTGAGGAACGCCAGCGCGTAAATGCATAGCTCTTTTCCCGAACCCGCTGCGGGATGATCATCACCGCCTCGGGATCAATCGTTGTCGCAACCATTGGCTTCGAAAGAACGCCAGTGACGGTAAGGGCCACCTTTACGCCTTCTTCCATAACTATAATCGATCTTCCCAGGACCTCACGCCTTCCGAAGATCGCCTTCGCCAACCTGTCTGACAATACGATACCATCAGGCCGATCCAACGCGTGCGCAGGATCCCCTTGCTCAAGGGGCAGGGGAATCGTTTTGAAAAACTCGCTGTCAGTTTGCTCGATCGTTCGCGAAAATCGTCGATTGCCTGCTTCGAGTAATACCGACACGGGGCGATCCAGTGTCGATGCAGCGAGAAAAGGAAAATCCACTCGTAAGAACGGCAGAGCGGCGAATGAGAGGTTCCCGCTCTCGACGGGTGCATGCCCTGGCACCTTGTAGGTAATATCGACTCGCGCGATTGTTTTTGCGTCAGAGATGTTATCATTGAAGCTGTATTCGAAATAAACATATTGCGCTGAGATTATAAAGAAGCATAACCCTACCGCCATTCCAAAAATATCTATGAAAAAATACCGGGGATATTGACGCGCTTGACGAATAGTAGCATCGAAGATTGTTTTTAACATAGGACAGCTCCTCGCCGCTCCTCAAATTTCTGCGCCAGCATTCGGCGTTTTGAAAACTTCTCGTACTGTACGCAATGATACATGAAAATGGCGATCGAGGAAGCCGATGACGTCAGGTGTTTTATATGTGACGATCACTATCGTTTGATATTATACTTTGATTAAAAAGGTATTTATAAAACAATCTCGGACATCCTCCATTCAAAGACGTAGCCGGCTCATCAAAAAAAGGATTATATTTTCTATGAATATTAATAATCTCACCAGCGGCCCTGGATTACGATGTCTCACGCATGATGTCCGACCCACGCCGCGATCGCGGCGGCGCACCGCTCCGGCGCCAGGTCCGTATTGTCGAACCATCGCCGATCGATCGCGCCATCATCGAACAGCACGCGCGTGGCCATCGCGGCGGCCAGCGCGGCCGGGTCATGCATCTTGCCCGCCGCCACGCGCTCCGCCGTTCCCAACCGCCGCGCCCGAGCCTCCGGCGAACAGGTCAGGGTCGCCGAAAACAACGCACACCCTCGTAGCGCGGCAAGATCGATGACCGCCCGCCAGGTCTCTTCCGGAAACGAACTGCCGCCACCGCGCGTCACGACATTCGTCAACACCACCGGAACCTCGGGCGGCAGTTCCAGGATCCGCGCAAAGGCAACGGCCCGGACCGCGCGCACGGTCTCGTAAAAGGCCGCGCTGCCGCGCTCGGTCACCGCATAGCCCACGTTCAGGATCGTATGATTATCGAGAAGCCGCGCCCCCAACAGCCCGGCCAGGCATCGCCCAACGGTCAGCTTGCCCGATCCGGGCCAGCCATTCAGATGAATCAGCATCGTCACGTCCCCCACACCCGCCCGGATCTCCCCGAACTCCAACGTCGACGAATACCAAAAAGGGCCGATCCATACCGGACCGGCCCTGCACGAGCGCCATATCCGACCGGATGATGTCCGAACCGTTCAGAACTCCGTGCTGATCGTCCCGAACAATTCGCGCACCGACCCGCGCTCGAACGATTGGTAATCCCCCGTCACCGGGAAGCCGTTCTCACCCATCATCGCGACATATTTGGTGTTGTTCAGGTTGTAGATATTGAAATCGGCGGTCACATTCTTGAAGAACCGGAAATTCCCGAACTGGTACCGCACCCCGCCATTCACCAGCCAATAGCTGGGAATCCACGTATCGTTCAGGATCGAGAAATAACGCTTGGACAGGTAATTGGCATCGATATGGGCGGTAAACCCATGGAACGTATAGGACGCCATCGCCTTGTACATGAATTTCGGATAGCCATCCATGACATTGCCATAAATGTCGTCGTAATTCCCGTTTCCATCCTGGATCAGGGTATGCGCGCCCCAGGTGAAATGGTTATAACTGAACGAATTATAGATCGTCAGCCCCCGAACCGGCGTCAGCGTGGCCGAAATGTCGGCCCCGTACATCGTCGCCACCCGCGTATCGACGACCGACGTCAGCGGATTGTTCAGCGACCCGACCGAGGCCGACAGCAACCGGTGCGAGATATAGGTATAATACCCGTCCGTCGCCACGATAAGGTACGGCGAGGTATAGCGATAGCCCAGCAGGAACGTCCAGTCGCGCTCCGGCGACAGGCTGTGCTGCAATCCCTTGAAGATCGACTGCCCCGTCACCGCCCATGGCGAGGTCGCGCCGCCGGTCGGCGCCACCGTGAAGGGACGCATGTTCTCGGCGATATCGACATACAGGTCATGCTGCGGCCGCGGATGCCAGTCCAGGTTGACATGCGGCAAAAACCCGTTGGCCGAGGTCATGCTGCCGTTCGGCAGGTCCGCCGTGCCATAGACGTCCGCATTGCCGTAATAGGCACCGCCCGACGTCGTCTGCAGCAGGGACTTGAACCCGTATTCCAGCGTCAGGGTCGGCATCAGGCGCCAGGTATCCATCACATGCGCCTGGAACGTATTGGTGCTCCACTGGAATCCATAGGCCTGGGCGAAGGCCGGACCATAGGTATCATAGGGCCCGATCGTCTCCAGCGGCAGCCCCTGGCCCAGAACCGGCTCATTATACCAGTACTGCGCCTCGGCCTGGTTGTTGTTCTCGTACCAGAACCCGGCATTGATATGGTGCCGCGCCAGCGTGTAATCGAGCGCGGTGGTAAAGCCATAGCGTTCCTGCCGCGGCTGCCACACCTGCTCCGACAGCGGCGCCCCGGTCGTCGATCCCATGAACGGATCGCCATAGGTCGTGTACTGGGTATCGCTATGGCCATAGAGCGTCGACAGCCAGCGCAGCCGCTCGTTCAGCGTGATGTCGAAATTCAGCCCGCCGACATAATCGATCGATTGCTGCCCGCCGTCATAATAGGCCACGCCCGCCCCTTCGGCGGTATTCTGCCATCCGTTCGGCACCTGGTTCGGTCCACGCAGGGCAAAGGGCTGACCGGTCGTGGGGTTGATCGTCCCCGCCCCGCCCGTGCAGCTCGCCGCCGGGCTCGACCCGGTGTCGCAGATCCAGTTCCATTGCGCGGCGGCATAGGCCCCGGCATAATTCGGATAGAACGCCCGCGTGCGCCAGCCGACATTCTGCAGGATATCCAGCGACAGGTCCGGATAGTTCCAGGCCTGCGCATTGCTCCAGTTGAAGAACGCGGTCATCGTGCCGCGCTGGCCCAGCGGCTGGATCAGCTTGGCATCCACCCCCTGCTGGAAATCCGGGCTGGGCGAGCTGTATTTCTCTTCGTAATTGCGGTCATAGGCCACGAAGAACTTGGTGCCCGACGGGTTCAGGATCCCGCTGTCGAACCGGAAATAGCTGTGCTCCATCTTATAGCTTCCGAACCCCTGGGTGATCTTCCCACCCATCTTGTCCGTCGGGTCGCGGGTCCAGAACTGCAGGGTCCCGCCCAGATTGGTATTGGACGGCAATTGCACCGCGCCCGCGCCCTGCGACACCGATTCCCGCGCGATGTCGTCGGGAATCGCCGCATCGGCGACATTGACGCCGTTCAGGTTGGAATAGGACTGGTCGTTCAGCGGAATCCCGTCCAGGGTCACGCCCAACTGGTCCATGAAGAACCCGCGGACATAGAGATTCGCCCCCCAGGTATCGATGCCCAGCGCGTCGGTCGAACTGTAATTGACCCCCGGCACCATCTGCAGCGAGCGCAGGATATTGGTGCCGGGCACCTGCTGCTCCATGAAGGCCCGCGCCACGACCGTGTCCGCATTGTGCGAGACGAAACGATGGCCCGTCACCGCGACATTTTCATCCGATCGGGCCTGCAGGCCCCCCGCGCCACCCCGCCGCCGCGCGCGTCCCCGCGTTTTGACCGGGGCTTGGGTCTGGGCCGGGGCCTGCTCC
>NZ_JABXXP010000116.1 GCF_013376155.1 Nguyenibacter vanlangensis | reverse complement strand
CGGCGCACGATGCGCGTCGGCCAGTGCGGTTGCCAGTACGGGTGCCTGTGCTGGTGCCACCTCGTCGACGGGGGCAGGGACCGGTTCCGGGGGCGGCGCCGCCACCGGGCTCTCTCCCGTTTCGCCCGCTCGGGTCATCTCGAAATCGCAGGCGTCGCTGACCCAGTCGAAGACGGCGCCGCAGCGTTCCTCGGAGACTTCCGGAGGCAGCACCACACGCCACGAGAGATAGGCCTTGCCGGGAACCAGATCGCCAAGCGGCGGAAGGGCGGAGCAGTCGCAGGCCGCCACGATGCCTCCCCCGCTCACCGCCGCAGCCGCGACGTCCGCAAGACCGATCAGGATGTTCCGCGCATCGTCCCCACGCTCATACAGGACGTCATGCGGGCGGAACGTGACGATCAGCGGCGCGGGGACCGGCGCGGCCGGTCCGTCAAAATCGAAATCCACCGCGATCGGTTCGAAGTCGATGGAGACAGGTTCGAAATCCAAAGGAATCGGCACGAAATCCTGCGGGACGGCGTCGTCGGTCGCATCGGGCGCGCCTGCCGTACCGCCACGGCCGGTGATGGCCTCCAGTTCGATCCGGCTCTCGGCAGCGCGGGCCGGATCGACCGCCAGATTGTCGCGCGCTTCGACGACCAGGTCGCTCAGCACATCCATCGCCTTGAGAAAAATCTTGATGATGTCGGGCGTCGGGGCAATGCGTCCCGATCGCAGGTCATCAAGGGCACTTTCAAACACATGGGCGAAGCGCACGAGGTTCTCAAGCCCGAATGACGCGGCCCCGCCCTTGATCGAATGCACGGCACGAAAGACGCCGTTGATGGTTTCCTGCCCGGATTCGCCATCCGACAATGCCGAAAGTCCGCGTTCAAGCTCCTCTAACTGTTCGTCACATTCCTGGAAGAAGATCCGGAGGATATCGTCCATATCGGAACTCATGCCGTCCCCGCTTTCTTCAGGCCGTAACCCGCCGGATGGCCGCGACCAGACTTTCGGAACTGAATGGCTTGACGATCCATCCGGTCGCGCCGGCCGTCCTGGCCCGGGCCTTCTTTTCCGGGTCGCTCTCCGTGGTCAGAACGATGATCGGCAGATGCTTGAACTGATTCATGGTCCGAATCGTCTCGATCACCTCGAAACCGTCCATGCGCGGCATGTTGATATCGGTGATGACCACATTGGGGGGCGGGTTGGCGCCGCGCAGGACGTCCAGCCCATCGACTCCATCCGCTCCCTGAATGACGTCGCACCC
Organism: Nguyenibacter vanlangensis; assembly: GCF_013376155.1. Classification (GTDB taxonomy): domain Bacteria; phylum Pseudomonadota; class Alphaproteobacteria; order Acetobacterales; family Acetobacteraceae; genus Gluconacetobacter; species Gluconacetobacter vanlangensis. The sequence continues at coordinate 5,802 of NZ_JABXXP010000116.1, read as the reverse complement.
AGCCTCTTCCAACGCTTTGCGCAGCATGCCCTGCATGGTCCGGGAATCATCGATCGTCAGGACACGTAAATTCTGTCTACTCGCCATACCGCATGCTCACTGCAGGAGGGGGAGCGGTTCCGGCAGGAACGCGCTGACCCCGAAAAGGGCAAATGCCTCGCGGATCTTCTCCGACGGTGCGACCACAGGGCAGCCGCTGGCCAAAAGAACCTGCAGGCACAGGCCGCCGACATAGCCGACGCCGGATGCGTCAAGTGCCACCGTTTCCGTCCCGGCCTGGTCCCGTGCCTGCGCGATCAGCGCCTTCAGCGCCTCGGCGGCTGCACTGTCCAGCCGTTCGGGCAATGTCACGCGGGCAAGGGGGGACGCCGCGCCGGATTCGCCTTCCATCAGAAATCTTCCCATCCCTGGTCCGGCGACGTCGTCAGCAGCGGGGCGGTCAGGCTGGGGGAAGGCGGCCGGCCGGCTCTCGTCTGCGGCCGCGCGGGCGACAGCACGGCCATGCCGTCGTCGGCGGCGTGACGCCTCTCATTGCCGATCCTGAAACGGCTCAGGGTCTGGGTCAGCGTTCTGGTCTCGGCCGTCAGGTTATGGCTTGCCGCGGTCGTTTCCTCGACCATGGCCGCGTTCTGCTGGGTCACCTGGTCCATCTCGCTGATAAAGGCCGTGATCTCGGACAGACGCTGGGCCTGGTCCTGCGTGGAGACCGAAACCTCCTCGACCCGGGTCGCGATATTCTGCGTGCTGCCCGCGAAGTCGGTCAGATAGCGCCCCGTCTGCTGCACCAGGTCGACCCCCTTGTCGACCTGTTCCGCCGAGACGGAAATCAGGCGCTTGATCTCGCTGGCCGACTTCGCCGATTTCTCGGCAAGGGACCTGACTTCCTGCGCGACCACCGCAAAGCCCCTGCCGGCGTCACCCGCGCGGGCCGCCTCGACACCGGCATTCAGCGCCAGGACGTTGGTCTGAAAGGCGATGCCGTCGATGACCGAGATAATCTCGCCGATCGCATCCGACGATTTCTTGATGCCGTCCATCGCCGACGTCGTCTCGGCCATGATGCCGGTCGCGGATTTGACCTTTTCCAGCGACTGCTTCGTTTCGGCGCTGGCGTCCGAACAGGCCCGGGCGATGCGCTGCACGCCATCGGTCACGGTGCGCACCGACGCCGCGGCCTGGCCGAGATTGGCCGCCTGCTTTTCCGTCCGCTTCGCAAGATCGGCGGACGCGGTGGAAATTTCGGTGGCCCCGGTCGCGATCAATTCCGAATTGTTGGCCACGGCCCGCAGCGCCTCGCTCCGGCGCATGGCCGAATTGTTGAACGCATCGCGCAACGGCGCGAATTCGCCGTCGAAAATGGGATCCGTGATCCGCAGCTCGAGATCGCCCTCGGCCAGTTCCTTCAGCGCCGTGCCAAGGGCCTCGATGACCGCGTGCGTGTGCCTGTCCCGTTCCTCGCTGCGGTCGAGAGACTGCCTGATCTCCGCCGCCATGGCCGCCTGGCGGGTTTGCGCCTCGCCCTGCTCGCGCACGCTCCGCGCGAACGCGACCATCACGCGCGCCAGGCGCCCCGCGCAATCCTTGTTGTCGAGAAACGGCACATTGGCGCGGTTTTCACCGCGGCCGAGCTGCTCGCCAAGATCGCGCAGCGTCTCCAGAGGGGTCGTCACCACACGCGTCATCATCTGCCAGATGATAAAGACGACCACCTGTCCGAAAGCCAGGGCGCACATATTCATCAGGAACATGTGGTCGATCGGCTCGTGGGCGAGATACCCGGCGGCCTCGATAATGATCTGGAGCATCAGATACGCTTCCAGAAACAGCATCACTGTCCTGATTTTGCTTCGGAACGGCGCGTCCCGATAGAGCCAATTCAACATGCTGGTCTAGCTTTCCTTCATATCTGGGGGGCACCGCATATGAAGCTGTTCGCACACACACTCTGCTTCGGACGGCACGCTGAATCCCGTCGGCCATTCCGTTGGAAAGGTAATTGTCTTGCCGCAAAGGATTAACAAATTGTTAAAATTCCATCTTTTGCCGGAAAACACATGCGCGGTACGACGCTCGCCGAAATGCCGTCGGCGCGACATGCATCCCACCAATGGAAAATGCCGGTCAGGAGCCAAAGCTTCTGACCAGGCCGCCCGCCACCATCTGCCAGCCATCGACCATGACGAAGAAGATCAGCTTGAACGGAAGCGATATCGTCGCCGGCGGCAGCATCATCATGCCCAGGCTCATCAGCACGCTCGACGTGACGATGTCGATGACAAGGAACGGCAGGTAAAGCAGAAAACCCATTTCGAAGCCGCGGCTGAGTTCACTGATCATGAAGGCGGGCATGAGCACCCGCCACGGCGTTTCGGCCGGCGATTTCGGCAGCGGGACATTCGCCAGGTGCAGGAACGTTGCGATGTCGGCCGGCCGCGCATTGGCCAGCATGAAGGTCCGGAAGGGTTCCGCCGCCGCCTTCAGGCCATCCATCTCACTCACGCGTCCATCCATCATCGGAACGATGCCGTGGTACCAGGATTGTTCCAGAACCGGCTGCATGACGAAAAAGGTCAGAAACAGCGCAAGGCCGATCAGCACGGTGTTCGGCGGCGTTCCCTGCGCGCCGATGGCGCCGCGCAACAGGGACAGCACGACGATGATGCGCGTAAAGGCCGTAACCATCACCAGCAGGCTGGGCGCAAGGGACAGAATGGTGATAAGGGCCGTCAGTTGGACAAGGCGGCTGGTCGTTCCCGCGTCGCCAAGACCCCTGCCGAGATCCAGGGTCAGGGACTGGGCGTGCGACAGGCCCGGCATGGCGATCAGCATGCCGAGGGCCAGACCGACCGCGACAATGGCTCCTGAACCGAAAAAGCGGCGCGTGAGCAGGCGGAATGTCACTCTGTCAGGTTCCTCTATTCGCATCGCGCGCGCCCACATCCGGCGGCGCCGGGGAGGACGCATGCGGCGGGCTCGCCTCCGCCTCGTCGATCCATCCCAGAAACACGTCATTGCCCCCACCGGTCAGGATCAGCCCCGTCTTCCGATCGCATCGTATGATGCTCAGGCGCCGGCGCTGATCGATGGCCAGACTTTCCACCACCGCCAGACTGCGCGTCCGGCGCCCCTTCAGCAGGTACGGTTCCAGGAATTTCAGAGCATGGCGGCTCAGAAGAATCAGCGCGACGACCACCGCAAGGGACGCAAGACCGGTCAGCCACGGGGTGACGAACGCGCCCGTGCCCTGCGCCGGAAATCCCGTCCGGGCGGCGGCAAGCGTGACTGTTCCGGGCATTCCGTTCCCTCTCTCCGAAGCCGCATCCGGTTCAGCGGAAATGCTCTATGTTGTTACTTTATCGCGCATCTTCACGCGATCTGCTCTAGCTGGACGAGCCCGGAGAGGATGACAGGATCTCGGTCATCGTCACGCCGATATGGCTGTCATCGACCACCACGACCTCTCCCCGTGCGATCAGCCGGTTGTTCGCATAGATATCCACCGCTTCTCCCAGCTTCTTGTCCAGCTCCACGACCGCGCCGCGCCCCAGCCGCAGCAACTGGCTCACCGGCATCGTCGCCGTCCCGATCACGGCCGTGATCTTGACCGGGATGTCATAAATCGCCTCCATCTGGCCGGTGCCGATCGCCGCTTTATTCTGGTCGTGCTGCTCGGCCTTCCCGGACGATGAAGGCGCAGAAGGGGCGTCCGAACCCGTGGTGGAAAAATCCTCCAGCCCGATATATCCATTGTCTGCACTCATGGTTCCCTCCGCCTGGTCTATGCCTTTTGCCGGCCCCGTTCCGCGCGCTGCTCCGCGAGGGCCGTAACAGCGGCAACAATCTTCTCCGCGACGGATTTTCGCCATTGTTCCGGATCAATGACAATGGTGGTTGCCGCAGAGGTGACGCTGATCATGCCCGACCCTGCCTCCGGTTCTGATTCCAGCACGGGCTCTATCCGAACATCGCCATCCGCCTTGACGATCGACGCCAGACGCTGCGCATGCGCCTCATCGCAGCGGATCGTGACGGCGCCTTCGCACTCCCTGGCGAATCCTTCGGCATCCGCGACAAGATCGCGCCGCAACCCCGCCAGGACGGCGCCGTCCAGCGCGGTCAGGCCCCGGACGATATCCACGACGGTCGCCACAAAGGCATGCGCGGCGTCGTCCATGACTTGCCGCCGCCGGGCGTTCTCGCCCGCGAATGCCGCATTGAGAGAAGCCACGCAGGATGCATGCTGTTCCGTCAGCACATCCTCCCTGTTCCTGGCGCCGGTTTCCAGCCCCTCCTGGAACGCGGCCCGACGCAACGACTCCACGTCCTCGCGAGACATCGTGACGCGCTCCGGGTCGGACCCGGCATCGTCCGGGGGCGTCTGCGCCTCTGTCGGGATGCTCTCGGTGTCCGGCCGGGACGCGGCGCCGAAATCCTCCAGGTCGATCAGCCGGCGCCGACGGTCCGCCCCCTCCGCGGGGTGATGCCGGTCGGACGGGCGGGCGGGCGCCGGAAAAGGAATGAAAGCCCCCCTCACGGAATGATCTCGTCATTGCCGTTATTGTCGGTCAGGTCGATCTCGCCGGCATTCGCCATGGTCTTGATGGTCGCGACAATGTCGGCCTGCGCCGCGTCGACGTCTTTCAGGCGAACAGGCCCCAGGGCGGCGATCTCTTCCAGCAGGATGCTTCCCGCGCGTTTCGACATGCATTGCAGGAACAGCTTCCGTTCCGTCTCCGCCGCGCCCTTCAGCGCAAGCGGCAGCTTCTCGCGATCGATCTGGGCGACGACCTGCCGGAGGGAATCGTACGGCAGGCGCTTGATGTCTTCGAAGGTGAACATAAGCGCCTTCACCTTCTCCATATCCTCCTGGTTGCGCCTGTCCATCGCCTCCGTCAGGCGGATTTCCGTCTTGCGGTCGAAATTATTGAAGACTTCCGCAAGCAGTTCGTAACTGTCCTGCTTGGCCGACCGTCCCAGAGACGCAATGAACTCGGAACGCAGCGTGGCCTCGACGCTGTCCAGAACGTCCCGTTGCACCGTTTCCATGTGCAATATCCGCATCATGACGTCGGTCGCATAGTCCTCGGGCAGCAACGCCAGGACGCGCGCGGCATGGGCGGGCTGCAGGCGGCTCAGGATGACGGCGGCGGTCTGCGGATATTCGCCGCGCAGATAGTTGGCAAGCACGCTCTCCTGCACGTTCCCCAGTTTGTCCCACATCGTCCGGCCGCTCGGACCACGGATCTCGTCCATGATCTTCTCGACCTGGTCCTGCGGCAGGGCCTTGCGCAGAAACTCTTCCGTGGTCTCGTATGTTCCGACCAGCCCGTCCGGCGATTCGAAGTTTTTCGTAAACTCCTGGCACACGGCTTCCACGATCTGGGCTTTCACGATCCCCAGGCTCGCCATGGCGACGGAAATATCCCGGATTTCGTCCTCATGCAGAAGTTTCAGGATTTTCGCCGCCTGATCCCGCCCCACGGCCAGCATAAGGACGGCGGCCTTCTGCGGGCCGCTCAGATGCGGAACAGCGAAATTCTGTCCTTCGACGGCCAGCGCGGTTTCCATCACGGACTCGGCCATGGTCACGTTCCCGCTCCCGCCCTGGACTCCGGCGCGGCCAGCCAGTTCCGGATGATAAAGACGGTCTCGCGGGGACTCTCCTCCATGCGGGCCGCCACTTTCGCAATCGCGACCATGCGCATCTTCCCTTCGACCCCGTCGATGCTGACCGTTTCGTCATCGCCGGCAAGGGCCGGCGCCAGCGCCGCGGGCGACGCGCTGCCCGCGATCCGGGCCGTC
>NZ_JABXXP010000115.1 GCF_013376155.1 Nguyenibacter vanlangensis | reverse complement strand
AGCAGGCTCTCCTGGTTCACGCGCGGCGTCCGGCGCATTGTCAGGCTCCTCCAGTTCCGCAAACCAATGCCGCCATTATGGGCATCCGGATGAAACTGATGGGTGGTGAGCCATGGAGGTACGAAATCGCCGATGACGCGACGTTGTTCACGCCGGATGGATCGCCCCCGGCTCGCGTGTCCAACGCAAGACGCACATATGCACCCGAGACGGGCAGAATTCTGGCCAAATCCAGATCTAATCCATAATATACATCGACAAATGCAAATGATTTGACTCGGGCGTCACCAGCCATGGAGCCGTACTCCTCCACTGACAAAGATCCCTTGGGATAGAGGCCGAGACTATTGATGTCCGACATCCTCTCGGATCCGGGAGCCAACGATGCGCCACCGACATTCCTGGCATCGATTGATTGCGCTCTGATGGTCGTGGGAACGCCACCGATCGCGACGAGCAGCGACAAGTTGACGATGGATATGTCCTTGAGCATTTCAGGCGCGGCCGTTTTCTGATGGCGAGGACAATCCGGGGTTTCCGGTCGCCTGCTCCAACTTACTGAATTGGGAGAGGTCGTCCTTCGACACGTGCGTGAAACTTTGCGGCAGCACGAGCGAATGTTCATTACGATTGAAGAGCTTCGCGGACTTGCCACTGGGGAAGTCCGACTTGTAACGATGACCGGTTTTGCCGACAGTGTCCTTAGCGAAGCGCTGAGACGTTTTTGCGCTGCACATCCTAAAATCAAATTGAGCATTCGAATGGGGAATGGAGAGGAGATCTGCCGATCCCTTCTTGCGCATGAAAGCGATTTGGGGCTCGGCTATAATCTGCCCACGCGACCACGCTTAACGCGCTTTCTGGAGTTTGACTTTCAGGTTGGGGCAGTCATGTCCGATTCGCATCCCTTATCGCGAGAACCATCCCTCGGGCCAAATGATTTCTCTGGATACCCGCTCGTCCTGGCGGACTCCTCAATGTCGTTGAGGCAGGTAATAGATGCAAGCATGGGAGAAAAAATTTCGTCTGACATCGTGATGGAAACAGATTCCATTTATCTCATGAAGCGGATGGCGAGGGAATCGCCATACATATCGTTCATGAATTATGCCGATGTATCAATGGATCTTATCTCGGGAAACCTCGTCTTCATTCCCGTCCGAGCGAAAGCCAACTGGCAGACGATAGCCCTGGTTCATCGCGCCAGTCTGGTTCCCGCACCGGCAATCATGGCGTTGGGACGCGAGATAGAGCGTGCATTTGGCGCGCGGGTCGGACGGGAGGGAATTAATATGAAGAGTATGTTGCATGAAAGTCGCTGAGAGACCGCGGCAGGATACGTGCGCCCGTTGCGTTGTAGATCGCATTGGCAATCGCCGCCCCGACTCACGCGGGACCGAGGGCCAGTTCGTGCGCTATGCCGTTTACGTTGAAGGCGACATCGGACATCACCTGGACCCCGGCAGTCGCGTCAGCGCGGCGGATTCGGAGGTCCAGAAAAGCGCCTGCCGACGATTGACAGGCAGACCGATCGGCATCTCGCCTTATCTCTCATTATCATGTCCAGCGTGCAGGGGTGCCGCAGGTTTTGGTGAGCGTGCCGTGACCCGGGCGGGTTGCGGGCCGGATTGCGGACGCAGATACAGGAGGACCGTGGCCGCGGCGGCCAGAAGAACGATCCCGGCGCCGGCGAAGGCGCCACGCGGACCATGCGCGTCGAGAAGCGCGCCGCCGAGACCCGCGCCGGCCGCGAGCGACGCCTGGATCACGGCTACCTGCAGCCCGCCCGCGCTTTCGGTTTCGTCCGGAACGGTCCGCGTGACCCAGGTGGTCCACGCCACCGGAAAGACGCCGAAGGCAAAGCCCCAACCGGCCACGAAGAGCGTCGCCATCGGCGGCGCGCCGCCCAGCGTGACGAGGCCCAGCGCCAGCGACGCCATCAGCAGGGGCATGGCCGCCAGCGTCATGCGCAGGCTCGCGCGGATCATGGCGCCGGAAAGCGCGGTGCCGGCGATGTTGGCGATGCCGAACCCCAGCAGGATGGCGGCGACACCGTCGGCGCCGACACCGGTGACGCCTTCCAGGAACGGGCGCAGATAGGTGAAGAAGAGGAAATGCCCGCCGAAAACGAGCACCATACCGATCTTGCCGACACCGACCTGCGGGCGTTTGAGCAGTTCGAACAGCGTCGCCAGGCGGGATTGCCCGCGCGGGCTGATCGACGGCAGGACAAAGAACTGCCAGCAGAAGGCGATCAGCGCGAGAAGCGCCGACCCCATGAAGATGCCGCGCCAGCCGATGAGCGCGCCGAGATAGCTGCCCACCGGCACCGCCGCCACCATGCCGACGGAAACCCCGCCAAAGATGATCGAAAGCGCGCGCGGCACCATTGCCGGGGGAACCAGCCGGATGGAAACCGCCGCCGCCATCGACCAAAAGCCGCCAAGGCCGATCCCCAGGAGCACCCGGCCTGCCAGGAGCATCGGATAGCTGAATGCGAAGGCGACCAGCAGGTTGGAGGCGATCAGCAACGCCGCGAAGGCCAGAAGGACGACGCGCCGATCGACGTGCCGCGTGATGGCGGCCATGAACAGGCTGGCGAAGACGGCCACCATGGACGTGGCGGTGACGGCCTGGCCGGCCATCCCCTCGGTCACGCGCAAATCGGAGGCGATCGGGGTCAGCAGGCTGGCCGGCAGCATTTCGGAGATGATGAACCCGACGACGCTGAGGGACAGCGAAAAGACGGCGCTCCAACAAGGGTGGACCGGCCCGCTCTCTTCCGAGGGCGAGGCGATGTCCTGGCTGACGAATTCCACGATATTCTCCGGGTGCGCGACAGGCCGCGCGAGGGGGACATATGCAGCATAAGGGCGAGGCCGGCCCCCCGTAAGCTGCCCGTTTCCGTATGTCGTCATGAATCCGGCTCATGAATGCCGGACATCGCATTCGCGCCTGGACGGCGTCAGCGCGTGTCCATTATGAACTTAAAATCTTCGATTTGAAATTCGGGACACCTGCACCCCATGATGAGGTGATTCCACCTGATCGCGACCTGCTCCATGAAGTCGATTCATGAATATGCGTGACAATCTTAACGACCTTCGGGCCTTTCTAGCCGTGGCCGAGGAGCGGAGCTTCACCCGGGCAGCCGGGAAGCTGGGCGTGTCGCAGTCGGCGCTGAGCCATGCGATGCGCGGCCTGGAGGAACGTCTCGGCATTCGCCTGCTGATGCGCACGACGCGCAGCGTTTCCCCGACCGAGGCGGGCGAGCGCCTGGCGCAGCGGATCGGTCCGCATTTCGCGCAGATCGAAACCGAACTCGCGGCCTTGACGGAGTTGCGGGCAAAGCCTGCCGGGACGGTTCGGATCACGGCGTCCGACGACGCGATCAAGCATATCGTGTGGCCGCAACTGGCCAAGCTGCTGCCTGCCTACCCCGACATCAAGGTCGAACTGAGTATCGAGCCCGGTTTGACCGACATCGTCACGGAACGCTATGACGCGGGTATCCGGCTGGGCGAACAGGTCGCAAAAGACATGATTTCCGTCCCTGTCGGACCGGAGGTGCGCTTTGCCGTCGTCGGATCCAGATCCTATTTCGACAGCCACCCCGTGCCGCGGACGCCGCAGGATCTTCTGAACCACAATTGCATCACGTTTCGGCAGCCGACCCGTGGCGGGATCTATGCCTGGGAATTCGAGAAGGGCGGCCGCGAATTGCGGGTGCGTGTCCAGGGACAGGCCATCTTCAACAGCAGTCTTCAGAGTCTCGATGCCTGCCTTTCGGGGGCGGGACTTGCCCATATGCCTGAGGAACTTGCGCACCCCCATATCGCGACGGGTCGGCTCAAGCGGGTTCTGGCGGATTGGTGTCCCTACTGGTCCGGTTTCCACCTGTATTATCCGAGCCGCCGGCAGTCATCGCCGGCCTTTGCCCTGGTGGTCGACGCGCTGCGCTATCGGAGATAGGGATATCCAAGCGCATCGAGATGCCGGTCGAATGCGTCGCGGACGGCATCGTACATGGTGGCCCGGGGCAGATCCTGCGCGTGTCTTTGCGTTGTTGCCGAAGCGCGGAACAGGATTCCGCACCCAACGCCGCGCACAGCGCGAGATCGTTGAACGCGTCGCCCAGCGCGACGCAATGTGATGGTGAGCCGTGCGTCCAGACAGGGCTACATCTCGGGACACAGAACGCCTTCGAGATCAATGAAGGCCATCGCGTTCGGCCGGGCCGTCGTGCGCGGCTGGACGATGCGCATCCTTGTTGCGCCATCAGGCCGGTGATCCATGCGCTCAGCCCCTTTCGACAAACACAAGCGATGCGCCGATCAGCAGCAGGATTGCGCCGATGACGCGATTGAACCCGGCCGCGCGCGCCATGACCCAGCGCCGCGTGGCACTGCGCGACAGGCCGTAGGAGACAAGGACGAACCAGACCAGATGACACAGGGAGATCGTGGCGCCGCACAGCAGGGCATATTGCACGGTCGAGTGCGGGCCGATCACCTGGGTATAGAGACTGATGACGAACACGGCGGTCTTGGGGTTGAGGGCGTTGGTCAGAAAGCCCGCCAGGAAGGATTGGGACGCCGACACTGCCGGCCGCGCGCCGTCGTCGTCCTCGATCGCCAGGCCTGACCGCATCGTGCGCATGCCCGCATATGCGAGATAGGCCGCCCCCGCGAAGCGGACATATGTCAGCAGGTCGGGAACGACGCCCTGGACCGTGGCGAGAAAGAAGACGGCGTAGAAGACGTGAATCCAGCACGATACCGCAATTCCGAAGGCCGACAGAACGCCGGAGCGACGCCCATGGAGGAAACTGTTGCGCGACACCATGGCGAAGTCGGCGCCGGGGCTTATGACGGCGAGCGACGTCACCGCGAGCACGATCAGATAGTGCGCCATAGGATCCGGTCCTTGTTTTTCGAGGTTTTTCGGGAACGGGGGCGCCGCGGTTCGGCCGGAATCCGCCGGAACGCCAGCACCAGGACATCGCGATAGGCTGCCTGGCCGGGATCGCATGCGTGGATCGGGCCGACGCCGTGATAGACCCGTTCATCGTCGATGATTGCGGTTTCGAAAGGCGATTGCAGATTCAATGATCCCAGGGGATTGCGCGAGCGGTCGTAGATGGTCGTTTCGCCACCCCGCACGTTGCGCTGGTCGATCAGCGCCATCAGGACGTAGGCCACGCCATCGCGATGCGCGCCCTCGGGCGTCGGCTTGCCGCCGTTGGCCGAGGCGGTGATCCGGAACTGGTATGCGTCGACACGCCATCCGGTCCAAGGCGACAGCCCGCAGAAGATCTGATCCGCGAGGCCCAGGAAGCCCTGCATCACCGGATTGGCGTTCGTTGCGTCGGCGATCGGTTCGACATGCCGGACGGAGCCGCCGTTGAGCGGGTTATGATCGATCGTCCGGACGTGCGGCCGATGATGCAGCCGTTCGATGGCGCCGCCTGGAGCGACCCGGTAGACCGCGTGGCGCCGCCGCCGGGGCGGACCGCCATCCGCCATGTACGTATCCGGAGGCATGTTCTCCCAGGATGCGCAGAATGTTTCCACGTCCCTGCCCGTGTAAGGCCGGATCGTGCATAGCGCCTTCAGGATCCCGGCGCTGTCGAGCGTGGCGAAGCCGCGCGCGGCGACCAGATTCTGCGGCGTGGGACGGACGTCAACTGCGTCATCGGCGGGCATTACAAACGTGCTCGTTGCCTGTGAATCGCTCCAGCGTGGGAGCCCGGCTCATCTGTCAGGGCTGACGTTGTCAGAGCTGGAGCCGGGGAAAAATCGATTTGATTTGACGCATTGACGTGAGATTTTCTCACATATCCCAGGAGAGGAACGGATGCCCATGTCCCGCCTGCGTCTGCCGTCGCTCAACGCGTTGCGTGCGTTCGAGGCCGCTGCCCGGCATGTGACGCTGGCGCGCGCGGCCGAGGAATTGCACGTCACGCACGGCGCGGTCAGCCGGCAGATCAGGCTGTTGGAAGAGGAACTGGGGGAGGATCTGTTCCTGCGGGACGGGCGGGGGAAGGCGCTGAACCCGCGCGGTCATCTTCTGGCCGGCCGGCTGCATGAGATCTTCGCGGATCTTGCGCAGGCGATCGACGATTTCCGCCAGGATGGCGTCGTGCAGCCGCTTTCGATCTCCTGCGAGCCGACCTTGTGCCTGAAGATGCTGATCCGCGATCTCGGCGCGCTGAAGCGCGAGACCGGGCTGGACGTGAAGCTGTTCGCCGCGGGCGGTCCGGTGGATTTCGCGCGCGACCGCATCGATCTTGCGATACGGCGGGACGATTTTCCGATCCCGAACGATCTGTATGTCCATCCCCTGGCCGACGAGGCGACCGGCCCGGTGCTGTCGCCCCGCATGGCGGACGACCGGCCGGTTTCAGATTTCCGGCGGTTGCCGCAATTGCATTCCATGACCCGCCCGGGTGCCTGGCGGGACTGGTTCCGCCGGACCGGCGTCAGGCCGGTACGGGCGAAGCGGGAAATATTCGAGCATTTCTACCTTGCGCTGGAAGCGGCGCAGGCCGGGCACGGCGTGGCGCTGGCGTCGGTGTACATGGCCGCGGGAGATATTGCCGCCGGGCTGCTGGTCGCGCCGCGGCGCTTCGTGCCGGACGGCACGCGCTATGTCTGTCTGTCGCGCGAACCCTTCGACCGGGACCCGCGGCGCCGGCTCTTTGCGTCATGGCTGGGCCGGCGGATGGAGCGGCTGTCGCGCGCGTTCGCCGGGGACGATCCAGGGGGGGACGATTCAGAGGGGGACGGTTCAGGGGCGCGATCCTGAGCGGCCGGCGGTCAGCGGGGCATCGGGCAGGCGGGCGCTGGTTTCCGCCAGCGTTTCGCAGGGCGGTTCGTTGGGGGGCGGGCCGTCGGTGGCCAGCGGGTAGACATGCCGCCGCCCCATATCGGCGCGGAGCATGGCGTAGGAGAAGGGCTGGTCGTGCCGGATGCACAGCGCCTTGGCCACGCCGCCGACGGTGAGGGATTCGCAATCCGGCAGGGCCAGCCCGGCGGTGAGCGCGGCGTCGCCGTAGAGGACATGGCCGCCGCG
>NZ_JABXXP010000114.1 GCF_013376155.1 Nguyenibacter vanlangensis | reverse complement strand
AGCCGCGCGGGATCGCCGGGACGGCGGGGGGCCGGCAGCCACGGCACCTGGCGGCCGGTGACGCGCTCGACGCTGCGGATCACCTCCATGTTGGAATGGCCCGTTCCGGTGCCGACATTATAGACCACGCTGCGGTCGCGAATCACGTCCAGCGCCGCCAGATGGGCCTGCGCCAGATCGCTGACATGGATATAGTCGCGGATGCAGGTGCCGTCCGGCGTGGGGTAGTCGTCGCCGAACAGGTGCAGTGCCCCGCGCCGCCCAAGGGCGGCGTCGATCACCAGCGGAATCAGGTGGGTTTCCGGGCGATGGTCCTCGCCGATCCGTCCGCCCGGATCGGCGCCGGCGGCGTTGAAGTAACGCAGGCAGGCACTGCGCAATCCGTGGATACGGTCCGCCCACAGCAGGGCGCGTTCGACCATATGCTTGCTCTCGCCATAGGGCGAACCGGGTACGATCGGCGTATCCTCGGTAATCAGCGCATCCTCGGTCTGCCCGAACAGGGCGGCGGTCGAGGAAAACACGAAACGCTTCACGCCGTGCCGGATGCAGGCATCGACCAGGGCAAAGCCCAGCCCCGCATTGGCTTCCATATATAAAAACGGATGCTGCATGCTTTCGCCGACCAGGGACAGCGCCGCGAAATGCAGGACGCCGTCCCATGGCCCGTCCGCCAGGACCGCATCCACCAGCGCGCGATCCGCCAGGTCGCCCTCGATGAACCGCACCCCCTCGGGGACGGATTCCCGATGGCCGGTCCGCAGATTGTCGAAGACCACGACATCATGTCCGGCGTCACATAATGCCGCCACCACATGGCTGCCGACATATCCCGCACCGCCGGTCACCAGAAATCGCGATCGTCCCGCCATGGCTCGTTCCTTTCGAAACATGTCGTGGCCTGCCGCCACGTCCATGGATCGTTCGAGGTGGATGAAAGGACCGCCCGGACGGACATCCGGGCGGCCATGCGTCAGTTGCGGTTATAAGTGTCCTCGATGCGGATGATGTCATCCTCGCCCAGATAGGACCCGGTCTGGATCTCGATCAGGACCAGCGGAATCTTTCCCGGATTTTCCAGCCGGTGCGTGCATTCCTGCGGCAGATAGATGCTTTCGTTCTCATGGACGGTGATCTGTTCCGCATTGCGGGTCACCAGCGCCACGCCGCTGACCACGATCCAATGCTCGGCGCGATGATAATGCTTCTGCAGCGACAGCTTCTCGCCCGGCGTCACCACGATGCGCTTCACCTGGAAGCGCGCATCCTGGATCAGGCTTTCATAGAAGCCCCAGGGCCGATAGCAGCGATTATGGCTCTCGGCTTCCCTGCGCCCGGCGGCCTGCAGCCGCGTGACCATCTTCTTGACGTCCTGCGCGCGGCTTTGCTGCGTGACCAGCACCGCATCGCGGGTCGCCACCACCACCACGTTCTCGACGCCGACCACGGCCGTCAGGATCTCGTCCGAGCGAACATAGCTGCCGGCCACGGATTCCAGGAACACGTTGCCCTGGCTGACATTGCCGCCGTCATCCTTCTTGGTGATATCCCACAGGGCATCCCAGCTTCCGATGTCGGTCCATCCGAAATCGCCCGCGATCACCGCGGCCTGGTCGGTATGTTCCATGACCGCGTAATCGAACGAAATGTCGGGCGCCGCGCGGAACGACGCCGCATCCAGGCGCTGGAACATCAGGTCGCTCGTCCGCTGCTCCACCGCCTGGCGCACCGGGCCCAGCACCGCCGGGGCATAGGTCTCCATCTCCTTCAGCAGGGTGCGGGCGGAAAAGACGAACATGCCCGAATTCCACATATATTTTCCCGACGCGATCAGCTCGGAAGCGGTCGCCGCGTCCGGCTTCTCGATAAAGCAGGCGACCTCGCTCGCCTCCGGCAGCTTCGAGAGCGGCTTGCCGGCCTCGATATAGCCGTATCCGGTCTCCGGCCGGGTCGGATGCATGCCGAACACCACGATGCGGCCGCGCTGCGCGGCGGTGGCGGCGACGGGCAGCAAATGTTCCAGCGTATCCGGACGGGTGATGACGGCATCGGCCGCCATGATCCACAGCACCGCGTCCGGATCGGTCTCGGCCGCCAGCAGGGCGGCGGCGGCGATCGCGGGGGCGGAATTGCGCCCGACCGGCTCCAGGATGATCCGCGCATTCTCGATGCCGGCTTCGCGCAACTGCTCGGCGATCAGGAAGCGATGCTCGTTGTTGCACACGACGATCGGGGCGTCGAAATTCTCGCCGACGCCGCGCAGGGCCGTCTCCTGCAGCATCGTCTTCTCGCCCACCAGCGACCAGAGCTGCTTGGGATAGCTGGCGCGCGACACCGGCCACAGCCGGCTGCCCGACCCCCCCGACAGGATAACGGGCACGATGCGGGTCGTGCTGACGGTTTTCGTGCCGATCATCGGGAAGACGGTGTCGGACATGGTTTGGTCCCTTTCCAGTGGTGCGTGCAACAGGACAACGGAAAATAACAGCAAAATCGCGGCACCTGACGGGATAATGATGCCGGGTGGGTAACAATATTGTTCAGTTCGCCCAGACAGGCCGAAAACCCTGCGTCTCTTTACACCTTGTAGTCGTCAGTCGGCCATTCATGGCCAAGACCGCCTTGCTGTCAGGCCGCATACATAGCACATCGCGCCGCCATGGCCAGAAAAGCGTGCCGGACCGGCTGTTGTCCCTTGACCGCCGCCTTCGGCCGCCGCCCCGATGGCCACCGCCCGGATCAACGGTCCGGGTCAGTGCTGGCCGGCGAAAAGCGGCTGGCTGCTTGCCACGGGGGCACGGCGTCCGACGATGTCCAGAAGCTGGCGCGCGGCCCGGTCCCATGTAAACCCGGCCACGTGGATGCCGCCGGCATCGCGCATCCGTCCCCGCTGCAGCGGATCTTCGACCACCGCCATGACGCGGCGCTCGATATCCGCCGGGTCGGTCGGATCGAAATAGGCGGCAGCCGGACCGCAGACTTCCTCCAGCGACGGAATCGCCGACGCGGCCACCGGGCAGCCGCAGGCCATCGCCTCGATCGGCGGCAGGCCGAACCCCTCGTAGAAGGACGGGAATACGAAGCACAGCGCCGCCTCGTACAGGGCGCGCAATTCGGTGTCGTCGACCCGGCCGATATATTTCGCCGGCTGGGGCAGGGATTGCTCCCGGTCGCTCTCCGAGAAGACCGTGCGGTTCAGCCCTCCCGTCACCACCAGATCGATGTCCAGCGCCGCCAGCGACCGCGCCAGCAGCGACAATCCACGCAGATTCTTGTGCGGGGCCAGGTTGCCGACCGCCAGCACGAACCGCCGGGGCGTGATGTCGTGCCGGGCCAGGATCGTCCTGTCGGGCGTCAGGGACAGGATGTGATCCGCCCCCTCGGTGATGACCGATACGCCGTCATCGGGCAGGCGCAGGCGCGCCTGCAATTCGCGGCGTGAAAATTCGGACACGGTGACGAAATGCGTGCGCGTATGGCGCAGGGCATGCAGCATGCCCCTGTTCCACAGCCGAAACTTGGCCGAATAGGCCTGAGGGTAGCTGAAGACCCCCGCATCATGGACGACGACGATCTGCGCCTGGCCGGCCAGCGGGGCCAGCAACGGCGCGGTATTGCCCAGGTTAACCAGCATCCCGTCCCTGGCATGCCAGGGCAGTTCGGCCTGCTCCCACGCCTGTCCGCGCAGCCGCCCGCATGAACGGGCCGGCAGGCCGTCCGCCGGGCACGCGACGCCCCCCGGCGGCGCGAGGATGTGCGCCGGAAGTCCAGGCGGAGAAATCTCCAATATCCGTTTGGAGATTTCCCGTGCGAATCGCTGAACGCCGCTGATCTTCTGGGTCAGGAAACGGCCGTTGATATACAGGTTCATTGCGTCCGTCCCGACCGCTTCAGATGAAACAGGTGCCGTGGCCACGGCGCGTTTCCGGCCGGTCCCGAGCGGCTCCGGCCGCGCACATCATCGCGCGCCGCGCTGCGCCAGGACCGCGGGCAGGGTCTTCAGCAGGATCGCCACGTCATGCCATATGGCCCAGTTGCGGACATACCACCCATCCAGGCGAACCCGCTCGGCATAACTGGTATCGCTGCGCCCGCTGACCTGCCACAAGCCGCTGACGCCCGGCCGCGTCTTATAATAGAGCTCGATATATTCCCCATAATGGCCGGCTTCCGCATCCACGATCGGCCGCGGGCCCACCAGGCTCATCTCCAGGCGCAGCACGTTGATCAATTGGGGCAGCTCATCAAGGCTGGTCTTGCGCAGGAAACGGCCGATCGCGGTCACGCGCGGATCGTTGGTCAATTTCTGCGTGCGGGCCCATTCCTCGGCCGCGGCCGGGTCGCGCGCCAGCAATTCCTTCAGCACCTCGGCGGAATTGACCACCATCGTACGGAATTTCAGGCAGTGGAAATGCCGCCCGTTCATCCCCAGCCGCCGGTGCCCGAAAAAGGCCGGCCCGCCATCCAGCTTGACCAGCGCGGCGATCGCGACAAAGAAAGGCAGCAGCACGACGAACAGGCTGGTCGCCACCGTGATGTCGAACAGGATCTTGACCGCCCGCGCCAAAGGCTGGTCCAGATTGTTATAGTAAGTGAACATCACGTCGTCGTGGCTGAAGAACGACGATTTGCGCATGCCATGGACCGGCAGTTCGATGCCGCGCGGCACCAGGGTAAAGGGCACGCCGTCGCGCACCAGCCGCTGCACCGCCGCGCGGTTGACGCCATGATCCGTGTCGCAGACCAGCAGCGCGCGGCTGGCGCCGTACCGGCGCAGCACGCCCCGGCCGTGATTGTCGTCGGTCGCCGTGATGAATTCGGAAATGTCGATGTGCCCGACCGTCCGCAGGCCCGGCAGGGAATCGCTGGCCAGCGCGGCGCGGATGCCGTGGCAATGCTCATCCGCCCCGACCAGCAGGGTCGGCACCTGCCAGGCGTCGAGCCGATGCAGTGCGTGCTTGGCCACCTGCCGTCCGATCGGCGCGAACAGGGCGAAACACAGCCAGGCGCCGCCGCTCGCCAGCGCATAGGGCTGCGGAACGCGGCCAAGGATTGCGAAGCTGGAAATCAGTGCGGCGAACAGCGATGTCGAAACGACGACCCGGGTCTCATCCCAGAACGTGCCGCGATCGCGGTAATGTCCCTGCAGCCAGAAGATATAGGCAACGAAACAGAAGACCGTCGCCTGGCCGATCAGCATGTCTCGCAATGCAGACACTGTCGGAACGGCCAGCGCGACATGGTAGAAGATATGGGCGATCTGCGCGCTGATCAGAAAGACGGCAAAAAAAGACAGGGCATAGGCGACAATATCGGATGCGAAAATCAGCAGAGGTGCATTTTCGGGTACCGCAAGCGGGCGAACCTTTTCCTGCGCTACGTCGATGAATGCACGATTGTCCGGCACGGAACCCGGCACGGAAGCAGAAATATCAGGTGTAATTGCCCTGTTGTAATCTAGGGTCGTCATAATACTACCCCGTCTCTGGATATAGTTTCCATCTTATTAATAATGAATATGGCGAGAATTGGATTGGTCTGGGAAATTTGCGAAATAAAAACACGACGGCGGCATTGTTGGTTTTATTCTATTGCCGACCCATGGTTACATCAGGCCAATTTGGACAGTCTATAGATTGTTTGTCTCATGAGATGGCAAGTCGTTCCAAAATGCGTCGACCGTGAGAATTTTTGTCATGGTCGGGAATTCTCATCCGGGATGATGCGGGTGGTTGGAAATAGTTCCATGCCGGATCAAAAAAAATCCCCTCCGACCCCATGGTGGAGAGGACCATTCGCGAATCTATCATGTTGTTTTTAGTACGAAAATTCCAGCGGCTTCGGCGGAACTTTCCGATGAACCCGGCGTTGCCGCCGTTTGCGGGGGTGTATGCCGCGCCTGGGGCACCTGTTTCAGCGGCGCATCGGATCTTCTCCCGTGCATCCGATATGTCCATATCGGTTGAAACGTTTTCTCGTGATATGCCGCCTTACCGCCACGGGCAGCGCGCAGGACAATCGCGCCACGATTTCTTCGGACGTGGCCGCGCTCCCTTGGGCGGCTTCCATAATGATTTTCTGTGGCAACAGGATTTCGATCGTGGTCGCATCGACGGGGGCGGGCCTGTCCGTGTGGCCCCAGCTTCGGACCACGTCGTACAATCCCTTGTCCGCGGCGCGGCGCAGTAAATATCCATATCCGCGGGTCAGGCCCTCCTCGGACAGGAACGCGTCCAGCCACGCCGCGCAATCCTGCCTGTCGTCCCACGACCCGATCTCGATCGACCTGGCGTTGTTCGACTCCGCCGTCGCCCTGGTCTGGTGTGGATCCATCGTCGTCATCGCACGTCTCCCTCCGTCCGTCCGGGGCTGCGACCGACAGGCTATGGCTCCTGCTCCGACACAGGAAACAAAGGAAATAGGCGTGCCCGCGACGGGCATCCGGTACCCGCCTGTCTCTGCCCGATATGGGTGGCCGGGCCGCTTCGTGCCAGGCGCCCGGCCATCACATGCACGGTACGTCGCCCCGCGTTCCCTCACTCTCCCTCGGCCGACGTCGATCCGCTGATCGCGGGGGGATCGCTGGCCGGGAAACTTTCGTCCAGCCCCTCATCCAGCTTCTGATCCTTCGTCTGGGTGCCGGTGGCGGGCGTCTTCCCATTGCCGGCCGGCGTCTCCGCGGGGGGCGCAGGTCCCGCGGGCGTTTGGTTGTGCGACATGACCGCCCTCCGATGCTGGCCCATGCGATGCCGGCTCAACGCCCCGGCAGCGTCCCGTTTGCGCGATGTCACCGATGTGATTGTCCCCGCCGTCATTGTCCCTGCTGTGATCGGCCCCGCATTGCACACGGATGCCCCTGCGCGATGCGCGCGCCGATTTGACATGACGGCGGTTTGATGATGCATGACGGGCGCGGTCGGGCCGCGTTTGGACTGCCGCGCCATCGGGGCTATGATTGGCACATGATTCCAGCTTCTCCTTGCTTCCTGCGCCTCGCCGGACCGGTTCCGGGATCCCGGGCATGACCGAGCGCCGGGCCGTGCGCCACCGGGGCATGACCCTGGCGGAAGGGGACGATGCGGCCGATTGCCTCGCATGGGCGGCCCCGCGCCGCC
>NZ_JABXXP010000113.1 GCF_013376155.1 Nguyenibacter vanlangensis | reverse complement strand
CCGCGCGGTCCGTCCGGACGGGCGCCTGCGCCTGGTGATCTTCGATTGCGACGGCGTGCTGGTCGACAGCGAAGGCCCGTCCTGCCGCGTCGTCGCCCAGGAACTGCGCCGGATCGGGCTGCATTACGACGACGACGCGGCGGTGCATCGCTTCGCCGGCCGCGCCCTGACCCTGATCAAGACCGAAGCCGAGGCCGAAACCGGCCGTGCGCTGCCCGACGACTGGGTCGCCATGGTGCAGGACCGTCTGGTCGAACTGATGCGCGCCGAAGCCCGCGCGATCGACGGCGCCCATGGGATGCTGACCGCCGTCGTCGGGCTCGATCTTCCGGTGCGGGTCGGCTCCAATTCCTCGATCGCCGAAATGGACGTGAAATTCGCCCGCACCGGCCTGGACCGTTTCGTCGCCGACCGCATCCATTCGGCGCGCGACATGGGCTGCCCCAAGCCCGATCCCGGGGTCTATCTGCACGCCGCCGAAACCGAGGGCGTCGCCCCCGACGAATGCCTCGTGCTCGAGGACAGCGATACCGGCGCCCTTGCCGCGCGGGCGGCCGGCATGGCCTGCGTGCTGCTGCGCCCGCTCCACCTGCCGGCACCCGAATGGCCGGGCCTGTATCGGATCGCGCATTTGTCGGAATTCGCGCCGCTGCTGGAAGCCATCCTGGCGGAACAGGGCGGCAATACGCCATGATCGCCGGCCTGCTGCCCTATCTGGCCTGGCTCAAGGCCCTGCACGTCATGGCCCTGATCGCCTGGATGGCCGGGCTGTTCTACCTGCCGCGCCTCTTCGTCTATCACTGCCAGGCCGTACCGGGCTCGGGCGAGAGCGAGCGCTTCAAAGTAATGGAACGTAAACTTTTGCGGCAGATCATGAATCCCGCAATGATCTGTACGTTCCTCTTCGGCGTTCTGCTGGCGTTGACCCCCGGCACGGTCGACTGGCATGCCGGCTGGTGGTACCTCAAGATCGCGGCGGTGCTCGGCCTGGCCGGCTTTCACGGTGCCTGCGCCGCCTGGCGCCGCGCCTTCGCCGAGGACCGCAATGTCCGGTCCGAACGATTCTACCGCGCGGCGAACGAAATCCCGACCCTACTGATGATGGTCGTCGTCATCATGGTGATCGTCCGTCCGTTCTGAAAAAACACCCTGTTCATATCGCCGGGCGCCGGGCCCGTCGAAAGGGTGCAAGTGGAGAGGCTGCAATGACCGACAACGCTCCCGCCCACCATGTTTTCGGCGCCAACGGACTCCAGTCCCGCGTCGCGGCCGCCGGGGCCGAGCTGCAATCCCTTCAGGACCCGTCGGGCTTTGACCGGGTCTGGTCGGGTGCCGCCTGGCCCCGTCACTCGCCGGTGCTTTTCCCTATCGTCGGCACCCTGAAGGACGACACCGCCCTGATCGACGGCCGGCCCTATCGCCTGACCCGGCATGGTTTCGCCCGCGACCGCGTCTTCCATTGGGTCGACCGCCGCGCGGACGGCTGCACCCTGTCGATCTCCGACGATGCCGACAGCCGCGCGATCTTTCCCTTTCGCTTCGTCCTGACGATGGATTACCAGATCACCGGCCAGACGCTGCATGTCGGATACCGGGTGCACAACCCCGATCCGGACCATGTCCTGCTGGCCGCGCTCGGCGCCCATCCGGCCTTCTCCTGGCCCCAGCGCCCCGGCGCTGCCAGGCAGGATTACGTGCTGGAATTCGAACATCCCGAACCCGCCCCGATCCGCCGGATCGCCGATGGCCTGCTGCTGCCCACGCATTTTCCCACGCCGATCGCCGGCCGGACCCTGGCCCTGTCCGATGATCTGTTCATCGACGACGTCGTCATCCTCGACCAGCTCACCAGCACCCGCGTCGCGTTCCGTGCTCCCGATGGCACGGGAATGGCCATGGCGTGGCAGGGATTTCGCGAACTTGGCCTGTGGATGAAGCCCGGCGCAGGGTTCCTGTGCATCGAACCCTGGCGCGGTCTGCCCAGCCCCGTCGATTTCTCGGGCGAATTTTCGGAAAAACCGGGAATCCTCCACATTCCGCCGCTCCAGGACTGGACGGCGTCCTGGTCCGTGGCGCTGCTGTGATGCGGGGGCGGGGGGATTCGTTCTTTTTTGAAAAAAAGAACCAAAAAACTTTTGGAATTTTTGGGCATTTTGCCGAGCAGATGGGAAATCCCTTAACGAATAAAAGTCTTTTTGCTTCTTTTTCTTCAGAAAAAGAAGAGAACCCCCGCTAGAGAATGTGCCGCCGCTTCTCCAACGCGCTGACCACCCAGGCCATGCGGCAGCATTTCGGCGTCACCGGCCCCGCGCCGGACTGGCTGCCCTCGTGGAACGTGGCCCCCGGCCAGCCTGCCCCGGTACTCTGCCGCGTGCCGTCCGGTTCCGGCGCGCGGCTTGATCTGATGTTGTGGGGGCTGGTGCCCCATTGGGCACGCGACATGACGCGGCAGGCGATCAACGCGCGCGCGGAAACGATTGCCACCTCGGGCATGTTTCGCGCCGCGTTCCGCGCCCGGCGCTGCCTGGTGCCCGCCACGGCCTGCTATCTCTGGCCCACCGGCCGCACGCCGCGCCTCGCGCGCTGCCCCTGGGCACTCACCACACCGGACCGCCAGCCGATGACCCTGGCCGCGATCTGGGACAATTGGGAATATCAGGGCGATATCCTGCATAGTTTCGCAATCATCACCACTGAATCCTACAGTTCGGTCCGCCCGGTCCAGGACCGCATGCCGGTGCTGATCGCCCCCGATGACCGGCGTGGATGGCTCTACGAAACACCTGACAATGCCACAAGATTTCTCATGCCATGCGATCCGGACAACGTCACTCTCTTCCCCGTCGGCCCGGCGGTGAACGATCCAACGCGCAACGGACCGCACCTGCTCGACCCGGCGCAATCTATCGATAAATAAATGGTTTCCAAAGGCACCGCCTTTGGCAGGGTGCGGGGCAGAGCCCCGAAAAAGAGACCGCAAAACGGTCAACTCTTCCACCCGCCGACAGACCACCAGATCATTTTTCGGAGTCGTTTCGATCCTTCAGGTTTCAAACTGGAATTGTTCGAAACGGTGCAGTGCGTCCTCGATCAGCCTGCTATGGGTGGCCTGCTGCGGTCCGATCCAGTTCCATTGCTGCACCTGAAGCATATTCCGTGCCCGGTCGGCCTTCAGGTCGATCGCTGCCACCACCCGGTCGCCGACCAGCACCGGCAGCGCGAAATAGCCGAATACCCGTTTCGTCCTCGGTAAATAGGCTTCGAACCGGTGCGTATAGCCGAACATCAGCTCCAGCCGCTTGCGCTGGATCACCAGCGGGTCGAACGGCGACAGGATATGAACCGTGTCCTCGCCTGCAAATTCCTCGACCCGGGCCGCCGCCAGCATGGCGGGACAGGCCCAGTGGCCGACCCGCTCGGCCCCCGCGACGGAAACCGGCACCAGCCGCCCGCGCGCCACGCGCCCTTCGATCCGCTCACGCAGACCGGCCTTGCGCGACGCGTCCAGGTGACAGGCCGAATCCAGGCTGACGATCCCCTGCGCCCGCAGCGCGCGGTCCAGCAGGTAATCCAGCTTCCGCGCCGCCGGAACCGGGCGCGGCGGGCTGTCCCAGCCGAAATGCCGCCCGATCAGTTCATAACGTTTCACCATCCCCTCGCGCGCGCTGATCGTCAGTTGCCCGCTCAGAAAGGCCAGTTGCAACGCCCGCTTCGACGGCTTGCGGCTTGCCCAGGCGTGGTCCTTCTCGACCAGCACGTCGTCCTCGATATCGCGGATCGACAGCGTGCCTTCCACGCGGATGCGACCCAGCAGCTTGCGCACCTCCTCGGGCGTCACGCTGTCGAACCAGCTTCCCGGCGCTGCCCGCCGCCGTCGCATGTCGTCGATGAAAAAGCGCAGATCCCGCGTGGGGACATAGGCCAGGGCATGCGTCCAATATTCGAAGACGCTCTTGTCCGTGCTCTGCGCCTGCTGCAGATGCGCCCGCCGGTACTCCGGAATGCGCGACCACAGGATGTGATGATGACATCGTTCGATCACGTTGATCGTGTCGATCTGCACATAGCCCAGATGCTCGACCGCCCGCCGCGTCGCATCCGCCCCGCCGCCGAACGGCGCCGCCCGATCCAGTCCCTGCGCGCGCATCCAGATGCGCCGGGCCTCATGCCTGGTCAGTGAAATGGGGGCGGGCATGGTGCGGCTCCGGACGCGGCCCGGTGTCGCGGTCACCGGATGGTCAGATGATCGAACAGCGCGAAATCCCGATGATAGAACGCTTCGATCCGTGCCAGTTGCCGGCCGGTCAGGTTCAGCGCATAGGACCGGCTTTCGTTCAGGTGCGGCAGGCGCAGCGTGCTCAGTTCCGGCACCAGGTCCGGCAGGCGCCCGATATCGCGCAGATGGACCAGATAGCGCACGGCCGGCTGGCCGGACTTGTCCGTGACGTACCAGGATTGCGGCCGGAAGATGTGATCCATCTGATAGACCGACCGTGCCTGCTCGATATGGTCCAGCGCATCGTCGACCGAACGGAATGCCATATACCGGTCGCGAAAGGCCGGCACCACGCTGCGATGCCGGCTGCCCCCGTCCCGCGCATAGCGATAGGCCGAAATGAACCGCTCCACCGGATCGCGCAGAATGGCGACGCTGGGCAGCGTGTGGGCCAGATGCGGCACCACGTCCAGGTAATAGCGCATGGATTCATGCGACAGGGTGCGGCCATACAGCGCGGTCGCGATCGACGTCCCGGCATTCTTCGGCACATGGACAAACAATACGCCCCGCTGCGCGATCAGCGCCATCCGCTCATGGCGCTTGGTACCCAGCGGCAGCGTCAGGCCGATTTCCGACGTCCATTCATGCAGGTCGGGCGGCAGGTGAAACCCCAGCAGCCGCGTCAGGCGCTCGAACAGGGTCTTCGGCGGCACCGCATCCGGCGTCCGGCGTGGCGTATAGGCGTCGCGCGCGGCCAGAACGCTTTTCTGCGGCAGGGTCATCGGGCTTTCTCCGGTCATCATCATCGGCGCGGCCAGACTCTACCAGAAGAAGCGGCCAAAACATGGCCGATCCCGATCACGTTACACTCTGCAATCTTCCCGGTTACAGTCGAAACGCCGGCGAAAGGCCCGAGATATATGAAATCTTCTGCCGGCCGGCCTCCGATCTCCCGCTTTTGGGCCGCGCCTTACAGAAACTCGACGTGGCTCTTGAACCCCAGCAGCGCGGCATCGCGCAGATTGCCCTGTGCGTTGGGACGGAAATAATATTCGAACAAAGGGGTGAAGATGACGCCGCGCATGACGTGGATGGCGTAATTCGCCTCCAGCACCATGGCATGGCGCTGCACCCCCGTCGCATGGTTCGGCAGCGCGGCCCCCTGGCGCAACAGATCTTCCTCGGTCATCGTCACGCCGTTGGCGATCTTGGTATAGGTCAGCGCGACGCCCAGCGTGTCGAACGGTCGCGACCGGATGAAGCCGCGATTCAGCAACCCGGTATAGGCCACATATTCGCGCAGCGATGTATGCGGGTCGTTATAGACCACGCCCCACAGCGCCGTCAGTCCGGATGCCGGGTCGGCATAATGGACCAGCCGCTGGTCGAACATCGCCCAGCTCGACCATGACGCGGCATGCTGGCGCGGCCTGGCACGCGTCAGCGCATAGGGGCGCCCGGCGATGTCGAAGAGATTGTCGTTCTGCGGCGTGCTGAACAGCGAACCGCCCAGCTTGTAATGCCCCGGCAGCGTGCCATGGGCGAAGACCGGCTCCCACCCCATTTCGACGGGCGCGGTATAGCCGATAATGTTCGCGCCGTTGAACTTGAAACCCGTCCGGTGCTGCGCCACCGAATAGATCCCGTTCTCGATCGGATAGACGCCCGTCTGCGCATAGATCGTGTGCGTAGGCCGCCCGCGCACGCGAAAGCCCCAGGTCGACGCCGGATAGCCCGCCGCATAATTCGTGTCGGTAATGCCCTTGGGACGTCCGCAGAAACTGCCGTTCTGGAAATTGCAGAACAGCGGGCTTGCCGCGAAATCCGAAATTTCCGCCATGCGCCCCGCCGCGATCGCCAGCCGCCCGCCGAACAGCGTCTCCTCGCCATAGGCATAGACCAGGTGGACGACCACGTTGCCGCCGCCGCCATAATCCTCGGACGCGTGGTTCAGCCAGTCGCCGAACATGCGGTTGGCCGTGGTGCCGTAGCGGCCGACCGTGATCATGTGGGTGGCGAAACCGCGCAGGCCGGCCAGCCTGTTCCAGTCGATGTCCAGCTCGGCGGCATATTGCCCGGCATTGCTCGCACCCTGCCGGTAATTGACGAACCCTTTGGTCGTCCCGCGCGTCGGCGGCGTGATCGCGCCCGCGAACTCGTTGGTGTTGTCCAACAGGACATTGACGCCCCGATCCCGCAGCCATTTCGTCAGCCCGAACGGGTTGGGAAATATTGCCTCGGGATGGGAAAAAGGCGGCACGACCGGCGCCAGCGACACATGGGCGGGCTCCGGCGTGCTGACACGCTGCATGGGCGCCGCACCGATGTCGTTGTCCATCACCTGGGCCGCCGCAGGGGCCGGATGGCCGGCCAGCAGCCCCAGAATCGCCGACAGGCAGGCAAGGCGAGCAGACGGCCGCGGTCGGCCAAAGGATCTGGTCCCAGGGGATCTGGTCATCGATGATGATGTCTCGGCGGCGATGGGGATGGAACGGGGGCACAAATATGTCGTAATATTTCCATTCGCGGAAAAATACGGGTCATTTTCCTATAACGTTTCGACTACGCGGTAAACAGTCCACCTCCGCGTCGTGTCTTTAATCCGATGAAGCGGCTTCACCCTCCCGTCCGCCCTACCGGATCGAAATCAGCAGCATGATCCACGATCCAAGCGCCAGGATGACGGTCCCGACGGCATCCCAAAAATGCGACGGCATCACCGGACGCGTCCTGATCGGCGCCTCAGATGTAAAGGCGCCGCCGCCACCATCCCGACGCCCGCGGGGTCACGCCTTCGCGCGGCGGGACCGGGGTCGAGGCCGGGGAGTGCGCAGGGTCCGATCCGTCGCCCTCGGTCCGGTTACGGCCCTGGTGCTTGGCACGGTACAGCGCGCGATCCGCCAGCGCCATCT
>NZ_JABXXP010000112.1 GCF_013376155.1 Nguyenibacter vanlangensis | reverse complement strand
CGGGACAATGGCTGTGCGTGGGGCTGTGCGTGGGGCTGTGCGTGGGCGGACGACGCCCGGGCGGGGTGGGCGGCGTGGGCCGGGTTCCCGATGATTATGCGGCCTATCTGCTGATCGGCGACGAAACCGCCCTGCCGTCCATTGCCCGATATCTGGAGGACATGCCGCCCGGCGTGCCCGTCCAGGCGCTGATCGAAATCGCCGACGCGCGGGAGGAGCGCCGCCTGCCCACGGCGTCCGATGCCGCCATTACCTGGCTGCATCGCGACGGCACCCCGGCGGGCCTTTCGACCCGGCTGGACCAGGCGCTGCGCCACCTTACCCTGCCCTCGACCGATATCCACGCCTGGATCGGCGCGGAATGGGACGTGGCCCGCCGGCTGGAAGCCTACCTGCGCACCGAAGAAGCCATCCCCCGGCACCAGATCCGCGCCGCCGGCTATTGGCGGCGCGGCATTCCGGCCGGCGGGCAGGGCCGCGACATAACCGAAACTCCTTCGCCGTCAGTTGGGCGCCGCCAGTTGGGGGGCTTGGGTCAATGGGCGATAGAATTTCGTGAATACTTTTCGAAAAATAATATCGACGAGTTTAAGATTGAATTTTGAAAATAGACCCGTCGCGATATTACAAGAAAATATCCATGGGGGCGCGGGGCTCCGGCGTCCTGCCGGGCCGCCACCAGCCTGGGGAGCAGGTCGAATTTCGTCAGCACACCGCCAAAAGCAAGGATCGCGAGCGCGGTGCGCATCCACGCCAGAAACGTGCGTTCATTGGCTGCGTGACCGGTATAGCGCGAGATCATGGCGCGTTTCCATTCACAAGCATCTCCGCAACCTCTTTCGCTTGGCAACGAATTTCTGGAATCGCGATCGACTCCAGCAGGACGCCCTGCCGTGCTGGCCCCACGACGAACAGATCGTCAGCAATCTTGCCCGCATGGTCGATCAACGCGCCGTCCGGCGTGCAGGACAGGCCTGCGTCCCCGAAACCCGGCATGATCTCGCCCTGTTCGAACAGATCGTGCAGAAGCGGCGCATCGACACGTTTGTATTTCAGGCTCGGACCGGTGCAATTGATGACATGTGCCGCACGAAGGCTGAACTCTTCTTCACCCGCCACAGCCGTAATCGTCAGGCCATCGTTATCGGGCGCGATCGCGGTGACCCGGCCGTCCAGAACGCGCAACGACCCGGCGCGACGCTCCTGATCCAGGATGTCGGCGATATGCGCCGCCATACGGTGCCGCACGACTTCCCAGCGCCGCAGCAGATGCCGCTGAAAGCGGATTTTTTCCGCGTCCGGCAACATAAGCCAGAGCGCATTGGTGACGGAGCGCATGCTGTCCACAGCCGCCCGCCAGTCCGCGCCGCGCTTCAGCGCCCCATGGAACGCGCGCAGATAGGCGCGCGCGGTGGGCTCTATACCGCCGGGCGTAAAGACCGGCGCAGGCAGAGGCGTGTAGTCAGCATGACGTTCAGGGAACAACCCGCGTCGCGACAGCGCCGTCACCCGGCCACGATGACCGTTTTCCCGCAGGCGCAACAGCACGTCGACCGTGGTCAGCCCTGTCCCGATCACCGCCACCTCGTCATAAACGGCGATCCCGGCGAAGACCCGCTCGGCCCAGGCGTTGTGGCGATAACGCCCCGTCACGTCGAGCTCCGGCGGGATTCCAGGCAGGCGCGCCGGATCGAAATGCCCGCAGCCAAGCACCACCCTGCCCGCGTGGATCTTCCGCCCGTCGGCGAGCGTGATCTCGAACCCGCGGTCCAGCCTGCGACAAGCCACGGCCGCCTGTCGTTCGTGTTCCGGCGCTGCGATGGAATAGAGATTGCGCAGGTAAAGGCCATAGATCGCACGCGGCACGAACTCCCCCGGCGCAACGGAACCGGGCGCGTTGTCATGCAACCACCTCAGGAAATGGTCTGGATCGTCTGGATCGGCGCTCATGCCCTTCGCCGCCACATTCAGCAGATTCTGGAGTGACGGCGTTGAATAGGCCAACCCGAACCCCGGCCGTTCGGAAGGATCGATCACGGTGCAGGTTACGCCATGACGTACGGCCAAGTTCCACGCCGTCAGCGCGCCGCTCGCCCCCCCACCGATGATGACGATGTCGCGTATGTCTGTTTCGGTCATATTGCACATGCTCCTGCGACGCTGTTGCGCGCAGAATGATCCGCAGCGATCATGCGATCCAGAAGATTATATCGATCGGATCGTTCATATGAAACGAACGATTTGGCGCATTTACCCCCGCATACTCCGGCATCCGCGTCAGAAGCGTGGGGGGATCTCTAACTTAAATTTGGCCACCACCTGACGGCAGGCCGCCAACGTCCAGCCAGGATGCCGGCAGGAATGACCTCGCTTTCGGCCTTGTCCCGAACGGTCCATCTTATGGCCGAAAAATTCAATCGCCATTTCCCGCGCCGTGAAATCCTTCCGCAATCGCTCGGAGCCTGACCGGAACGTGGGCTGAGGGGCGAGAGTGCCGCGCGGCGGCATGTTCGGCATCTGTTTTCGCGTATCGGATCGCCGCCGGCGGACCGTTCCCGGGAACGATGTTTGCGGAGTTTCATTCGTATCGCACGTTAACAGCTCTGGTATCGTTCAGGCTTAATATTTCACATTCGGAATATTCTATTATCGACACCATCGCGGCATCGCCGAAATGTCGTGTTCACCGGCAGAGAGGGACAAAATGAACGATCACCCTGTTTTCATTCGCCACCGTTCTAGAACATCGTTTCTTTGTTTCGGTACGGCCATCGCCGGGTGCTTGTTCGCGGTGTCCTCGCCCCCTGGCGCGTCCGCGGAGACGACGGAAACGACGCAGCACCCCATGGTTCGAAAAGCCGACATGGCCAGGACGGCCTCCGCGCCGCGCGCGACGGTGGCGCGCGGCGGGAATGCCGCCACCTCCAAGGTGGGCGAGACGCTTCAGGTCAGCGGGGAGCGCGTGCGCAGCGCCGGGGCGGCGGTCGCGGTGACGCGCGCCGTCATGGACCGGTTCGTCGCCGGTACCAATCCGATGCAGATTCTCGCCTTGACGACGCCGGGGGCCAATTTCACCTCTGACGACGCCTTCGGCCTCGATACCTATGCCAACACATTTTATGTGCGCGGCTATAACCAGATGCAACTGGGCGCGACGCTGGACGGCATCCCTCTGGGCACCCAGGGATTCGTCAATACCAACGGCGTGTCGATTACCCAGGCCATCATCCAGGACGACCTGTCCGGCATGACGATGTCGCAGGGCGCTGGCGCGCTGGATATTTTTTCGGCGCAGACCCTCGGCGGGGCCATGACCTATGTCAGCTCCGATCCCAGGGATAAGGCGGGGGGCAAGGTCAGCCAGACATTCGGAAGCTTCGACGCCTATCGGACGTATGGCCGCGTCGATAGCGGCATCCTCAATCGTTCCGGAACGAAATTCTATGCGTCATTCGCGCGGACGAAGTCCAATCTGTGGAAAGGAATGGGGTATCAGAGCGAATTGCAGGCCGACGCGAAAATCGTGCAGCCCGTCGGCCCGCGCGGACAGGTCACGGCGTTCTTCGGCTATGGAAATTTCACCCAGGCCAATTACCTGACCGTCACGAAAAACATGTGGCGCCGGGAAGGACGCGATACCACCTACCTGAAGCCCGACTACGAAAAGGCCAAGCTCTGGGCGTATTATGCCCAGTACACGGCCGACGTCCCGCCCGGCTATCAGGGCGTTCTGTCCAACGACGAGATCGGCGATTATGCCTGGGACGGCGAGCAGATCCAGCGCACCTATCTGTCGTCGATCGCCGGGCATTTCGATCTATCCGACATGCTGCATTCGGATACGCTCGCTTACGGCAACGCCAACAGCGGCGTTTATGGCGGCACGAATAATTTCCTGACCTCGCCGAGCTATGGTCCTGTCACGCTTCTTCCGAACGGGACCGTGACCGGCGTGCCGATGGCCCTGCAGATGTCCCATGCGGGCATGCGGAGGATCGGATTTACGCAGAAATTCACCATCGAGGCCCCGCGCAACAACCATATCGACACCGGGCTCTGGTACGAAAACAACGCCTATACCTATGACCAGCGTCTTTATGAAGACTATCCGAACGCGGCGCATAATTCGCTCTCGGATTTCAAGGCCAGCCAGGCTCATACATGGTTCGAGGACAGCTTCAATACCAACAGTTTCCAGTTTTTCCTGCAGGATCGCTGGACCATCATCCCCGGCATGACCCTGCTGGGCGGTTTCAAGTCACTGATCCAGACGACGCATGGCGGAACCAAGCGGGACTTCACGCAGGCCTTGGACCAAGCGGGCTGGGATACCTATTATCGTCATGCGGCGAACGGTTCGCTGACCGCCGCTGCCGCCTTCCTGCCGCATTTCGAATTCGACTATCATTTCCTCCAGCATCACGAAGTCTACTGGGATATCGCCGAAAACATGCGGGCCTATGATTATTCGTCCCAACAGGTCAGCGGCCAGGCCTGGGGCGGACTGGGGAAGAACACGCCCGGCGCGACGGCGCAGGATGTGTTCGACGCGAGCAGGTCGACGCTGCGCCCCGAGACGACGTGGAATTATGTCGTCGGGTACAGGTATAATTCCAATCTCTTTTCTGGGGCCGTCGATTTCTATCATACAGACTACTACAACAGGCTTGCCGCCATCACGGAAGGCAGTTCGAACAACGCGAACAGCGCCTTCATGAATGTGGGACGCGAATCCATGAACGGTGTGGATGTGCTCGGCACCATTCGTCCGTTCAAGGGGCTGGAAATCACCAACAGCTTCAGCTGGAACGACGCCACCTATCTGAGTCGCGCGATCAATTATGGCGGCACGAATTACGACCTTGCGGGAAAGCACCAGGTTTATTATCCGAAGTTCATGTACAAGGCGAATTTGAACTACACCTGGCGCCGTGCGATGTTCAATTTCAACGTGAATTATGTCGGTGCCCGCCCGATGACATACCTGAACGACGAATATATCCCCGCCTATTGGCTGGCGAACCTGAATCTGGGCTATGATTTCGGGACCATCGGCTTCGCGCATCATTTACGTGCGACTCTCGGGATCACCAATCTGTTCGACGCGAATTATATCGGCGGCGTCTATGGGGCCGCTTCGGTGTCCGGGGATGACAACGCCAATCTGTTCATCGCCGCGCCGCGCGAAGCCTTCGGCACGATTGCCGCAGAATTCTGAGGACGGAGGCCAGGGACGGGCCGTGCGCCCGTCCTTCAGGACGCGCCCGTGCCCAGGGGATCGGCAAGCCTGGGCCAGTAATCGGGCGACCGGCGGGTATAGGGAATATCGCCGTACCGCACCGACGTCGTGCCAGGCGTGGCGACGTGGATGATGTCCCCGGCCACGGGCGCGAAGAGAGCGGCGAAATGGTTGAGGGATTTGACCATGACGGCTCTTTGCGTTCCAGGATCGAGCCCCAGCGCCGTCATGCAGAGCGGATCGAAGACCTGCGTCCGCAGGTCGTTGACGATCAGGTTGAGTCCATGCGCCTCGAGCCATACGGCGTTGCCCATCGGGAGTTCGACCGACCCGAAGCGTTGCCTCATCGTGGTGCCGATGGCCCTGACGCGGGCGCCCACGAGATCGACGGGGTGCCCCGATTGCGGGCCGCACTTGCCGCCCAGGCGCATGTCGAGACGTGCCCCGACGCCGGCCGCCATGCAGATCTCGACCACGACCGGGTCCCAGAACATCGCGAAGGCGATATTTTCCAGGCCCCGCGCCAGGGCGGCGTGCACCATGAACGTCGCATCGCCCGCGGCCCCGCCGCCGGGATTGTCGCCCGTGTCCGCGAGTACGAGGGGGGACCTGCCGCCGGGATAGGCCGCAATCCGCTCCATCGCGGCCTCGAGATCGAGAAAGCGGGGCGTGACCTGGTTGCGCAGCGCATAGAATCGGCGCCCGAAATGCTCCGCCGTCGCGCGGGCGACCGTCCGGCTCTTATCCGCGATCACCAGCATCTTCGCTCCGACATCGGGGACGTCGGCATGGGCAAAGCCATGCGCGAGCGAAACGGACAACACGCCCGGCATGTCGCGCTCGGCCGCGCGCATGGCGTCCACGAACCCGCGCATCGGTTGATTCTGCGTCGGGTACGAGGCGATCATCCGGCAGTCCCAGGTCGCCATGACCGGCCGTGCCGTGCCCCGCAGGGTCCTGATGCCGATCGCGAACAGGTCCGCCGCGGTGTCGTCGATGTCGGTATGGGGATATTCCTTGTAGAGTACCAGGGCATCGGCGGCCCCGACCATGCGATCGGTGAGATGGCAGTGCGGATCGAGCGTTGCGCCGAGAAACGTATCCGGGCCGGCCAGTGTCCTTGCGCGTTCGAGAAGATCGCCCTCCACGTCGTCATAGCCGTGCGCCAGGGCCGCGCCGTGCAGCGCGAGCAGGATCATCGCCGGGCGCGCCCGCGCGATGCCGTCGAGCAGACGGTCGCGCAGGTCCTCATAGACCGCGCGCGGGATGAAGCCCCCCGGTTCGGCGACCGCGCACAGGCCCTCATGCACCACGAACCCTTGCGCCCCGGCCATCCGGCGCCAGACCGCGAGTTGCGCGGAGCAACTGTTCAAGGGACGCGACGTGCCGTCCCCGAACGCAAGCGCGAACTGGGCGCGGCCTGTGGGAAGAGGCGAGAAACTGTTCGTTTCCGTGTCCATGCCGCCGATGAAGAGAGTCTTCATGAGCACCTCGCCGGGGACGCGTCGGACATTATCCGCCCGTCGGCGACGGTACAGGCGCGTGCGGCCAGCCGGAACAGGCCCATGCCCATCAGGGCGGCGGGAAGGGCGACCGTCGTGATCGACGCGGCCAATCCCGAGGGGCCGAGATAGACATGGTCGGCCAGCATGGCGGTTGCGGTGGTGCCGAAGCTAAGGCCGACGCTCATGTTGAAGACGGATATCAGGGCGAGTGCGACCCCCCGGGCCGCGTCGGGCGCCAGTTCCTGCACTGCGGTGATGCCGATCGCGCCGGCCGCGTTGGACATGACGATCCAGAGCATGAACAGGCCGATGGCCCAACCGGCGGCCGGCGCGAACAGGATTACCGCGCCGGGGGCCGCCAGCCCTGCCGCGACGATGGCGATCGGAAGGCGCG
>NZ_JABXXP010000111.1 GCF_013376155.1 Nguyenibacter vanlangensis | reverse complement strand
CGGGACGCGGCCTGTCTGTCATCATCGCCGGCGCCGGGGGGGCCGCGCATCTACCCGGCATGTGCGCGGCCTGGACGCTGCTGCCGGTCCTGGGCGTGCCGGTGGAATCCCATGCGCTGAAGGGCATGGACAGCCTGCTGTCCATCGTCCAGATGCCCGGCGGCGTGCCGGTCGGCACGCTGGCGATCGGCAAGGCCGGGGCGACCAATGCGGCGCTGATGGCGGCATCGATCCTGGCGCTGGGCGATGCGGCCTTGTCCGCCCGGCTGGCCGCATGGCGGGCGGAGCAGACCCGGTCGGTGGCCGAGGCGCCGATCCGATGACCCTGCCCGCCGGTGCCCTACCCCCCAATTCCGTGCTGGGAATCGTCGGCGGCGGCCAGTTGGGCCGCATGTCGGCAATAGCTGCCGCACGGCTGGGATTCCGTGCCCATATCCTGACCGACGAACCGCAGGGGCCAGCCGCCCAGGTGGCCCATGCGGTGACGGTCGGCGCCTATGACGATGCCGATACGTTGCGCCGCTTCGCCGCGGCGGTGGACGTGGTGACGTTCGAGTTCGAAAATATCAGCGCCGACGGGCTGGAATTGCTGGCGGAACTGCGGCCGGTACGTCCGTCGGGCGATATTCTGCGCATCAGCCAGGACCGGATCGCCGAAAAGCGTTTCCTGGCGGACGCGGGGATTCCCGTGGCCCCCTGGGCGGAGATCCATGACGCGGGCGACCTGGATAGGGCCATCGGCGTGCTGGGCCTGCCCTTCATCCTGAAGACCACCCGGCTGGGTTATGACGGCAAGGGGCAATGCCGGGTGCAGGCTGCCGACGACGCACGCCCTGCCTTCGCGGCACTCGCCCCGCATCCGCTGGTCGGCGAGGCGATGATCGACTTCGCCTGCGAAATCAGCGTGATGGTCGCACGGGGCCTGGATGGCAGCGTCGTGACGTTCGACGTGACCGAGAACCGCCATCGCGACGGAATCCTGGATCTCAGCCTGGCCCCCGCGCGCGTGCCCGAAGCCGTAGCGGCACAGGCGCGCGCGATCGCGGTCCAGGTCGCCACCGCGCTGGATCTGGTGGGCCTGCTGGGGGTCGAGATGTTCGTGGACCGCGATGGCACGGTGCTGGTGAACGAGATCGCCCCGCGCCCGCACAATTCCGGCCATTGGACGATGGATGCCTGTCCGGTCGACCAGTTCGCGATGCATGTCCGTGCCGTGACCGGCCTGCCCTTGCCGCCCGCGATCCGCCATTCCGACGCGGCGATGAAAAACCTGGTCGGTCCGGACGACATGGCGTTATGGCCCGACATCGTCGCGACCCCGGGCCTGCTGCCGCATCTTTACGGCAAGGACGCGGCCCGGCCCGGCCGCAAGATGGGGCATGTCAATATCCTGTTTCCTCATGGCGCGCTGCCTGGGGAATTCGGCGTGCGGGCCTCGCTCGGCCCTCTCGCCCGCCGGTAAGGGCCTCCTGGAGGGTGTTGTGATCAGCGCGCCATTATCGCAATGCGTCGCAACGATAGATGAAAAACCGCGCGACGCTGATTTTCCGCCCCTGCTCGTTCGCCCATGGGAACGGCACGGGGGGCGTCCATGCGGCGCCGGGATCGTCGATCGCCTGGCGCGTCACGATCAGGGCCGAAAGGCCGGGTGACGCCGCGCAGACCATCGCGAGGTCGGCCCGGCGAAGCGGCAAGACGCGTTGGTTCTTGCCGAGGGTGCAATAGGGCGGCAGGTCGAAATCCAGCGTGTGGAGGCGGCTGAGCGTATCGAAACGCTGCCGAAACGCCGCTGCGGTCGCGCGGGAAAAGAGGATTCCGGCCCCTTGTTCGCATGAAAAATAGCTGCTGCGCCGCAATACCAGCCAGGGAACGGTGACGTCGCCATCCCAATAGACCGGGCCCTCCGGCGGGAGGAGGCGCGTCAGTGCCGGAGGAGCCTGGCCCTTGTCGATGAAGCGTTGCCAGGGCGTCGATTGATCCCAGTTCATCACGGTCAGCGGCGCCAATATGCCCGCCAGCACGGTCACGCCGATCCGGCCCCGGCGGGACGCCGATTCCCCGCGCACTTGCCACAGGCCCCAGAGTGCCAGCGTCGCCAGTCCGATACCGTACAACGGACGCCAGAACGGGTCCTGCGTGCGCATGACATAATGGAGGCCGAGCAGCGCGAAGGCGAGACAACAGGCGACGACCAGCCGCGCCAATATGCGGCAAAGGCCGGAAACCGGACGGCAATAACGATGCTCGTAAAGCGATAACAGGCAGGCGAGGATCGCCATGGGGGCCGCGGCAAACCCGGCGGCCGGGGCGAAGCTCGCAAGGATCAGCAACCCGTATGTGAAGCCCAGCACCGCCGGAACGCCGGTCGGATTCGCCCAGCCTGCCCTGATCACGCGTGCCCAGAGCATGCCGCCGAGCAGATAGACGACAAGATTCAGCAGCCATAGGGCGCGCCATGCCTGGATGTCGATGATCAGCACATTATGCAGCAGGTCCCCGCCCAACGCTGTCAGCGCGATCCCGCCCAGCGCGGCCATGGCGATCGCAGCCAGAAAACGCCGTTCCCGGCGCTGGGCATAACGCATCGCGGCAAGCAGGAGCGCGAAGCTGCCGACGAGCGGAAGCCAGTAGGTCGCCCCCCATTCCGTGATGAAGCACTGGGGGTCCAGGGTGCTGGCCGAGACCAGCCAGGCCCCGTCCATCCGGACCGTCAGCCGGACGAAGGGCTCGACACCCGAAAAGGCCAGGGCGATGACGATCGAAGCCGCGCCCGCCCCCGCCAGCCAGAGAACCGGACGGCGCATGGCGTGATAGAGAAAAAACGCAGCAATCGCCCCAGATGTCATCAATGGATGAATCGCGAGCGACAGGAGCAGAAGCAGGGCGGCCAGACCGTTGCGGCCACGCAGCATCGCCCCCAGGGCAAACAGGCTGACGGCTTCGGCAAACAGGCGGGGGGTCAGGATCGGCTCGCCCGGGCGGACCAACGTTCCGCCGCCGAACTGGATGGCGACCGCCGTCACGATGGCGGGTATCGCGGAGGCGCGATCGCGGAACAGGCCCGTCGCAAGCGTGGCCACCCCGCCCAGCCACAACAGGCACCCCAGCAGGCAGAACGCCAGGCTGCCGTACCCGACACCGAATGTATGCAGAAAAGGACTGTAGAGATAAGAAAAAGCCGAAAACCGGTCCTGCGACCCGTAATGCAGGAACAAATCGTCATTGAATCGCCCGGGCATCATGTGGCTGAGGGCTTGCAGGGTATAGAGCCGCGCATCCCCTATGATCCCGCCATAGGGACGGGCCGCGCCCCACAGGACGAGCACCAGCAGGACGACAAGGCACCCGCGCCACCAGTCGGGCCGGCCGGCGGCGTCGCGATCCGCCGTCACGCCGCTGGGCGGATCGGTCGCATCCGGCATGATCATCCGGCCAATGCGAGTTCGGGCGCCGCGGCGGGCTGGTCCGGCGGCTGGCGCGTTTCCTCGTGATACTCGGCGTCCTGGTTGACTTTCCAGGCGTCATAAAGCGCCTGTCCGGCCAGGATGTTGCGTGCCACCAATATCGCCGTCATCATCGCATGGTCCTGGTTGTTGTAGCGATGCATGCCGTTGCGACCGACCAGATGCAGGCCGGGGCATGCCGCGTCCAGGGCGGTGCGGATTGCCGCAACGCGTGCCTGGTATCCGTCGTCATAGATCGGATAGGCCTTGGGCTGGCGCACCACCGCTCCGTCCAGGATATCCTCGGGCCGGGCCAGCCCCAGCCGCACAAGCTCGTCGGTCGCGAGGGCGACCAGATCGGCATCCGGCATGCGCCACAACGAATCATGCTCGAAACAGAAATATTCCAGCCCGTAGCAGGCATGGCCGGGCAGCGGCACCATATCGGGCGACCATGATTTGAAATTCTGGATACGCCCCACCTGGACATCCGGATCGTGAATATAAATCCAGTTATCGTCGAACAGCCCCTCATTCTTCAGGATCAGGGCGACGACCAGGAAATCACGATAACGCAGCTCCCGTGCCGCGGCCAGGACCGCTGGCGGCAAAGGCGGCGTCACGATCGGCGCCAGATCGCGCATGGGCATGCTGGAAATGACATGATCGCAAACGAAGTCATGCGTCCGCCCCTGCTGATCGCATGCGGTGACGCGCCAGCGCCCGCCATCCAGCCGCTTCAGCGCACAGACACGCCGCCCCATCAGCACCTGGCCGCCCATCGCCTCGACCTTGCGCGCCGCCGCCTCCCACAGCATTCCGGGGCCGCGGCGGGGATAGCGGAACCGGTCGATCAGGGTCTTGATCACCTGCCCGCGCGGCCGGCGCGACGATTGGGGCCGCAGCGCGTGCCAGATCGCCTTGCCCAGCGACAGGCCCTTGATGCGCTGGGCCGCCCAATCGGCGGATATGTCGCGGCAAGCCATGCCCCAGACCTTTTCCGTATAGGTCCGGAAAAAGATTTCGAACAGGCGCCGTCCGAACTGGTTGGTGACCCATTCCTCGAAATTGCGTGGCGATGGGTTCGGACGCAGCCGCGCCCGAAGATAGGATGCGACACAGCGCGCCGCCTCGACGACGCCCAGCTTGGACAGCGCGTCCGCCGCCCGCAAGGGATAATCGAAGAGAGCCCTCTTGTAGTAGATACGCGATTTTCTGGGACGCTCCAGAAATCCTTCATCCAGGATTTCATCCCAGAGCGCCTCGATCTCGTCGGACTTCGAGAAGAAACGATGACCGCCGATGTCGAAGGCGAACCCCTTATAAGTCTCGGTCCGGGAGATCCCGCCCACATAATGGGGGTCCTGCTCCAGAACGGTCACGCGGATCCCGCCCCTGCCGAGCACGTAACCGGCGGTCAACCCCGCCGGACCGGCACCGATGCAGACGACTGACAGGGGGTCATTCATTCCTGTTTTCCTTGATCAGGCAGAGTCACGATGCGATCGGGTAGCAGGCCGATGCATGCAAGGTCACGGCGGACAGCGGCGGCGGCAGGTTAGCCCAATATTGCGATTGCAGCACGACCGTGACGAATTGCCCCGACGCCGTCGTCAGCCCGTTGCACTGATTGGCGTTGGCCGTGACGGTGACGCCGGAAAGCACATTCGGCAGGCCCCAGTCGGCGGCTTCGGCAGCCGCGAAACCGTCCGGATCGGCGGCGCAGGTTGCAAGCGCGACGCAGCGCGCCGTAAGCGCGGCCGTTACCTGCAGCGTATTGCGCGTCCAGCAGAGCAGGCCGATTTCGATCGTACCGACCAGCAGCGTGATGAAAATCGACCCGACGATCGCGAATTCGACGATCGCCGCACCGCGTCCATCACGCGCCACGCACCTTCGGCCTGGTCGCGTCATTGCAGCCTCACGGTCGCGTTCTCCCGCAACGTGGTCGATGCGAGCATGGCGAAGAACGGCATCAGCGGCGCATAGCTGTAGGATGCCGAAATCGTCATGTAGGTGCCGGGCATGGTCGTATCCGCACAAGGCGTGCCGGGTGTTCCCGCGGTCAGGGTCGTGACCGGCGGCGTGTTTCCCTGGCCGGACTGCACGCAATGCGTGCCGGGTGCGCTGACCGTCACGGTCAGGTTGGCCAGGCTGCTGGACGCCAGGACCGCGTTCCTGACATCCGCCGGCGAAACCGAACCGTTGTTTCCCGACGCATTCTGTTCCATGGCGAAGGCATAATTCGCCCCCCCTTCGACGGCCGCCGCCATCGCGATCCGGTCCCACAAGGCCAGCGGAAAATCGCTGACCCCGGCAAGGATGATCAGGAGCAAGGGGGCAGTCAGGGCGAACTCCACGGCCGCCACGCCGGCCCGTGCATGTCCCCGGGCGCGGCCCGGCATCATTGCACCAGGCTCGCGACGCCGGAAAAGTCATAGATCGGCGTCATGCCGGAGGCCTGGCAATTGCTGTCGGCAAACTGGCCGCCTCCGTTGAAGGTTACGGTAGAGGCGACGATATACAGGCAGTTCCCCGACGCGGAATTGCTGCCGTTGACGATCAGGTTCGCATTGGGGGCGTAAATCGAACCCGTCATACTGATGGCCGAACCGCCATTCAGTTGAAACGCGGAATTGGTCGAGCCGAACAATAATCCGGCCGTGCCCCCCGTGGCGGGAGCCGTCAGATTGACGTCGGCATTGCCGTTGATATTGACGTTGCCGTTGGTGATGATCGTAACGCCCGTGCCGGTCAGCGTCACGTTTCCATTCACGTTGAAATCCCCGTTAATGTAATAGATTCCGGGATTCAACGTATAGGTCCCGCCATTCAGCGACCATGAATAGGCGTCTCCAGCCGGTGGGGGATTGAGCGTGGTCTGGCCCTGCGGCAGTTGGATCGTCTTGGCCGGCAGGCTCAGTTGGCCTTTATAGAGGCTGGAATAGGGATCGCTCTCCTGCGGTGCGCCCTGCACGCATGTGACCGCCGAACAGGTGGAATTGCCGTTCTGCGTGATCGTGCCGCCGGCGATCAGATTTGATACATTGACGCTGGGCGTGCCGTTGATGGTCAGGGACCCGTTGGTGCGCAGGTCGCATCCCGGCATCTGAAGCGACGCGTTTCCGTTCAAAACGGTAAAGCTGACGCTGGACAATGCGAGGACGCAGGCAACGGCGCCGTTGCTGCGTTGCGCCAGCTTCGCCACCGCCCGGGCCGACACCGGCTGGGTGGCCGAGGACAGGAACAAACCGCTGAACATCCGCGGCACGGCCTGGGTGATGGAAACGGTGATCGTGGACGGCGCGGCGAATGTCACCGTCGCGGCATAGGCGCCATATATGTCGGTCAGCGTATCGGTTCCGGCGCCGCCGCGCGTCCCGGCCGGCAGGCCATTCAGTTCGGCCACCGTCGCCGCGGTGCCGAGCGCGTCGGACACCTGCTGACTGACCCCGTAGCGCATCGCACCGGCCACCGAGGCGAGATCGGCGGTACGCTGCAATTCCATGCGCGTCATCGCCCAGTAGCTGACGTCGATTCCCAGCCCCAGGATACCGATCAGCACCGGCAGCGCCAGCGCGACCAGCAGCGCGACCGCGCCACGTTGCGCCCCCGGGATCGGAAAGCTGCCACGGAACGCCGCGCCCCGCATGTTCAGGCCGCCATGTTCAAGGCAGAATCGCGGGGGGCCCAAGGCCCGAACGCGCGT
>NZ_JABXXP010000110.1 GCF_013376155.1 Nguyenibacter vanlangensis | reverse complement strand
GAATGCCGGCCTGTTCGGCGGCGATGTCGATGCCGTGCCCCGCCGCGCGCTGACCATGGGGGTGGGGGTGATCCTGGAAGCGCGGCAGGTGGTGCTGGTGGCGACCGGCGCGGCCAAGGCCGCCATCCTGGCCCGGGCGGTCGAGGGGCCGGTCACGTCGATGATCAGCGCCAGCGCCCTGCAATTCCATGCCAACTGCCTGGTGATCGCCGACGAACCGGCCGCCGCCCAACTGCAGCACCGCGATTACTACGACAGCATGGTCGCGACCGATCCGGAATTCGCGCCCTTTCGCTGAGCGGCGCGGCCGTCAGTCCTGCCGGGCGTCGAAGGTGCGCTGCGCGACCTCGATCGTATCGGTGTGGGCCAGGGCCCAGTCGCCCAGCGCCTGCACCGGCGCGCGCAGGGAATGACCCAGTTCGGTCAAGTTATATTCCACGCGCGGCGGGATGGTCGGGTAGATGGTGCGCGTCACCAGACCGTCGCGTTCGAGCCCGCGCAGGGTCAGGGTGAGCATGCGCTGGGAAATTCCGCCGACCATGCGCCGGATTTCGTTGAAGCGCCGTGGCCCGCCGCCCAGCATCATGACGATCAGGACGCTCCATTTGTCGCCCACCCGGGCCAGCACGCGGCTGACCTTGCGGCAATCGCCGCCCATCGGGTCGTGGAGCGGCGCCGCGTCCGGGGATGCGGCGTCCTGGGATGGGGACGGGGTAGTCACATCGCTGTTCCCGCGTATCAAAAATGTGCCTCCTTGCGCGTCCGACGGACAGTAGCAAACATAGCCCCGGTTACAAACCTATACCGGAACATGCCGAGGAGATATCATGACGAACCTGCTTCATCTCGATGCGAGCATCCTGCCGGCGGACAGTTCGGTCAGCCGTACGATCTCGGCCGCCGTGGTGGCGCGGCTGTCGGGGCTGAACCCCGCGCTGAAAATCGTGCGGCGCGACCTGGTCGCCGATCCGCTGGCCCATATGACGCTGGCCAGCCTGCCGCCCGCCCATCCGGCGTCCGTTCCCGGCGACGAGGCCGCGCGTGCCGCCAGCGCCGCGGTGCTGGAGGAATTCCTGGCGGCGGACATCGTGGTGATCGGCGCGCCGATGTATAATTTCACCATTCCGACCCAGTTGAAGGCGTGGATCGACCGGATCCTGGTGCCGGGGCAGACCTTTCGCTACGGGCCGGATGGGGTGGCCGGGCTGGCCGCCGGCAAGCGGGTGATCGCCGTTCTGTCGCATGGCGGTTTCTACGGCGAGGACACGCCCTATGCCGCGGCGGAACATACCGGCAGCTATCTGCGTGCCGTGCTGGGCTTTATCGGCATCGCCGCCCCCGAATTCATCCTGGCCGAGGGGATCGCCCGGGGCGAGGCGCAGCGGGCCGCATCGCTGGAGGCCGCGCAGGGGGCGGTCGCGGCGCTGACGCTGTAAGCGCCGGCTGCGGGCGTCATAGCGCACGACGGAAGGCCGTCGGCGTCACGCCAATCTGCTTGCGAAAACGCGTGGCAAAGGCTGAGGGCGTTTCATAACCCACCGCCAGCGCCACGTCGGTGATGGACAATTCCGGGCCAGCGAGCAACTGGCACGCACGTTCGATCCGTAGCGTGACAAGCCATTCGTGTGGTGTTCTGCCCGTCGCCTGCCGAAACGCGGTGCAGAAATGAAACCGGCTGAGGCCCACCAGACCGGCGAGACGATCGAGGCCGATCGACTCGTCGAGGTGCGCGCGCATGTAATCCGTGACCTTGCGCACCTGCCAGTCGGCCAGGCCACGGCGGTCGACCGCGGGTTCGAGGGCCTTGAACGAGGAATGCCCCCGCATAAGCTGGGTACACAGCAAATCGGTGGCCTGCTCCACGAACAGCCGCGCCGAGGGATCGGCTGCCGCGGCTTCGCGGCCCAGCATCTCCATCACGCGGGCCGCCACAGGATCGTCGAAGCTCACTCGGGCCAGCAGTTCGACCGATTTTCCACCAGCCAGTTGGTCGGCACAATCCTGCAATCGCGCGCGGGTCA
Source organism: Nguyenibacter vanlangensis (assembly GCF_013376155.1). Lineage (GTDB taxonomy): Bacteria > Pseudomonadota > Alphaproteobacteria > Acetobacterales > Acetobacteraceae > Gluconacetobacter > Gluconacetobacter vanlangensis. The sequence goes on along the minus strand of NZ_JABXXP010000110.1, from coordinate 5,167 downwards.
GGAAAACGTGACTGACATTGATCGGCCCAGCGATGTCCCATCGCCCGTCATGTCCCTCGGGGATGATGGTGATCGTGCCCGCCCGTGTCGCTCCCGCTAGGCGCTGCTGCCCGACGCGCCACACGATGTCCTGCGGATCACCGTAGTACGTGATGACGACATGACCTTCCATGCCGGGCAGACGGTCGTGCAAGGCCCCATGGCCCCACCGGCCGGTCAGCCGGGTTTCCCCCCGCAACGCATCACCCATTATCGGCGGTGCCCGGTCGAGGATGCGGGCCAGTTCTTCCGGTGCCTTTCCGAACCGCATCGCGGCATCCGTCATGTCACGCATTCCCCGCCGGCGATCCCGACCGGCGATCACCATATTGACGGGGTCTTAGCGTGAAACGGCATCGCACACCATCTGTCCGGACCGGCAGGCTTTGCCTGGCAGATCGGTTCGGCGTGACGAGGAACGGTCAGGCGACGGCGAAATCGGTGGACACGGATATCGACCGCCATTCGGCCAGGATGGCCGCATCGGAGACATGCTTGGCCTCGATCGCCGCGACGGTATCGCTGCCGAGCGGCAGGCGAACCGGCGGATTCGGCGCATCGGCGAATGCGACCAGCCCCCTGGCAAGCTTGTCGGGATCGCCCGGCTGGCCGTGATTGAGGCCGGCCGCGTGCGTGCGCACCGCACCTGCCGTATCGTTATAATCGTCGATCCGGGACGGGCTGACCGACAACGAGGACGAGTCAAGGAAATCGGTCCGGAAATAGCCGGGCTCGACGACAGTCACGTGGATACCCAGCGGCGTCAGTTCATGATGAAGCGCCTCCGAAAGTCCTTCGACCGCGAATTTGGTCGAGGAATAGACGCCGAAGCCGGGCCCGGCACGATAACCGCCAATCGACGAAATATTCAGAATGCGACCGGAGCGCCGCGCACGCATGGACGGCAACACCGCCCGCGTGACCGCCAGCAGACCGAAGACATTGGTGCGGTAGAGACGCTCCACTTCTTCCGTACTGGCTTCCTCCACCGCGCCCAGCAGCCCGAAGCCGGCATTATTGACCAGCACGTCGATTTGGCCGAAGCGCTCGATCGCAGCGGCCACGGCCGCGCGCACCTGTGCCTCGTGCGTTACGTCCACGGGCAGGGCCAGCAGATTGGCGCGATCGCCCAGCTTTTCCGTGCCCAACTTTTCCATGATCGACATGGCGTTGCGCGCCGTGGCGACGACATTGTCGCCCTGCGCCAGCGCCAGGGCCGCGATCCGCGCGCCAAAACCGCGTGAGGCGCCGGTGATGAACCATGTTTTCATAGCAAGTCTCCATTATCTGTCGGTTTCGACAAATACAGGAGATAGCCTCGACGCCTTCTGGCCGCTTTCGTGCGATTGCGGCGATTGTCGCGATCTTGCGATGCCGGTCTGGCGATCATCGGCCGGGGCACTATATTTTCTCAGGAGCCACCATGAACGGGTCACCATGAACGGGTACTGGGCGTCTCTCTGCGGCGGCATGCTGATCGGCTTGTCGGCCGCGGCGTTCCTGCTTCTGGATGGCAGGATAGCAGGGATCAGCGGCATTGTCGGGCGATTGCTGCTGGGGCAGGACCGTAGTCTCAACGGTGCGTTCGTTCTGGGACTTCTGCTCGGGCCCGTGGCGTATCTGGGAGCATTTGGCGACTGGCCCGTCGTCAGAATCGCGGTTCCCTTACCGCTGGTCATTCTGGCCGGGTTCCTCGTCGGGTTTGGGACACGCATGGGTTCGGGCTGCACGAGCGGGCATGGCGTCATGGGACTCGCACGTCTGTCGCCGCGCTCGATGGCTGCGGTCGCTACCTTCATGGCGACCGGCATCCTGACCGTAACGCTCATGAGGATTGCCGGATTATGAACAACCGAGCCGCCCGGGTCGCCTTGGCATTGATGTGCGGGGCCGTATTTGGCTTCGGCCTGTCGTTGTCAGGCATGATGAACCCGACCCGCGTCAGGGGGTTTCTGGATATCTTTGGCGCCTGGGATCCGAGCTTGGCGTTTGTCATGGCCGGTGCGGTCGGGGTTGCGACGGTCGGTGTCCGCATCATGCGGCGTCTGTCCCGCCCCGTTCTGGACACGGAATTCCACCTGCCGGCCGCAAGGCGGATTGACGGTCGCCTGATCGGAGGGACGGCCCTGTTCGGGGTCGGATGGGGAATGGCGGGCTTCTGTCCCGGACCGGCTCTGGCCTCTCTCCCGCTCGGCCTGCCGGCCGTGGCCGCCTTTGTTGTGACCATGGCGCTCGGCATGACCGTGCATGATCGCCTTGTCGTCCGATCCAAGTGAGCGAGGGGATCGCCCGGAGGTGGCGCAGCGGGCCGCGTCGCTGGAAGCCGCGCAGGGGGCGGTCGCGGCGCTGACGCTGTAAGCGCCGGCCGTGGGCGGCCGGACTGCGGGTATGAATGATTGCCTGACGCAGGCGGCTCTGCTAGTTGCACGGCGTCGGAAAAGGCAGCCTTGGTTTGGTAAGCCCAAGGTCTTTCGGTAACGAAAGCTCTGGTCTTTGGCCTCGTGCTTGAGATCCCCGCGACGGACATCGGCCACCATGCAGGTGGTCATATGTTCGTCGGTGCGGGTCTCGACAACGGGAAACGCTCCGGTCGAACATCGACAATGGAGCTGTTTCCCATGCAAGTCCCTCACCCGAATACTGCGCTTGTCACCGGAGCGAGTCGCCCTCGTCTCGATGTGCGGACCGCCACGCCGGGCCCCGATGGCACATCGGGCGATTTCTTCCGGGATGGCGAACCGTTGCCGGGGCCGGCGCTGTGACCCGGCCGCTTCTCGTCATCTTCGCCGCGATCGCCCTCGATGCGATGGGCATCGGCCTGATCTTTCCGATCCTTCCGCGTCTGATCGAGGACGTGACGCGCGCCCGGGACGTGGCATCGACCATCGGAATCCTCACGGCACTCTATGCGGCCATGCAGTTTGTCTTCGCGCCCGTGCTCGGCGCGCTGAGCGACCGGCTCGGCCGGCGCCCCGTCCTGCTGATCTCGCTCGGCGGCGCGGCGCTCGACTATGTGCTGATGGCGCTGGCGCCATCGCTGGCGCTGCTGGTGATCGGGCGGGCTGTCGCCGGATTGACCAGCGCCAACATCCCGGTCGCGACCGCCTACATCACCGATATTTCCCCGGAAGAGACCCGGGCAAGGCGGTTCGGCATTTTCAATGCCATGTTCGGCATCGGGTTCGTCCTTGGTCCGGTATCAGGCGGCGTCCTTGGCGATTATTGGCTCCGGCTGCCCTTCTTCGCCGCCGCCGCGCTGAACGCCGCCAACCTGCTGCTCGCTTGGTTCGTTCTTCCGGAATCGCGCACGCCAGGGCACCAGACGATCGACCGCGCGGCGCTCAACCCGCTGCGGCCGCTACGCTGGGCGCTTTCGATGCGGTCCCTGCTGCCCGTTATCGCGATCTTCTTCGTATTGAGCGCGACGGGCGAGGTCTATGGCGTCTGCTGGGCGCTGTGGGGTCATGACGTGTTCGGATGGAATGGGCTGTGGATCGGTCTTTCGCTCGGGACCTTCGGCGTGTGCCAATCGCTGGCGCAGGCCTTTTTGCCCGGCCCGGCCGTGCGGCTGCTGGGCGAGCGCGGAACGGTCCTGACAGGGATCGCGGGGGCGTGTGTGGCACTGACCGTGATGGCCTTCGCCACGCGCCCCTGGATCGTGTTCGCGATCATGCCGGTGGTCGCCCTTGCCGGGATCGCCACACCGGCGTTGCAGGCGCTGGCCACCCGCCTGGTCGATGATGAGCGACAGGGCCGGTTCCAGGGGGTGTTGGCATCCGCCATGAGCCTGGCGTCCATCGTCGGGCCGCTGCTCTTTTCGACAATCTATTTCGCCGTTCGCGATCACTGGCCGGGTGCCATCTGGCTGTCGGCTCTGGCGGTCAATGCAATGGCCGTACCCCTGGTGACAGGTCTGCGGTTTCAGTCAGCGGCCTTCGCCGACGCGCGGCAATGACGTCGTGACGCAAGCCGGCCGCAAACCTTGATGGGAATCGTGTGGCTTGATGGGAGTCAGCGTTGCAACTTCAATGAAGTAGCCCCCTTTTGCCCTGAAATAGAATGTCCAGGCACCGTGGAAATCTCGCGGGGCCTGGACTGCCCACCCGTCAGCAATCAGGCGGGCGTGGACGTCATCAACAGCCTCTCGGGAATCCTGGATGAAGCCGATATGCAGAATATCCAGCTCTCTGGGATATTCGAAGCCATCGAGCTTGCTATCGAAATGGTTGACGATCAGTACGAGGCCGTCATCGTCCTGCATGACCGCCATCTTTTCTCCGCGGACGACCAGGGTTCGCAGACCGAAATAACGCGCGAACATGGCCCGATCGGCCGATACGTCGTGGCTATAAAGATTGACGTGGTTGAGTTTCATAATCGTGCCTTTCCGCCGTATGTGAAACGGACATGGATCGGCAGCGGAGACGTGTAGCCACCCACAACCGACCACACGCGAAGGAGAAAACCCTCACGGTGTCCGGCCATGGCCAAGAGCGGGCTTCCCCGCTCAAGCGTGACTGTCTCGCAGACGTGACTGTCTGGCAGAGACCGCAGGTTATCACCATACCTGCATCGCTGTCTTTTCAGGCAATCATGACTTTGCCGGCAGCGGGGGTAGCTGGTCAAGCTTCATCTCATGCATGTCCGCTTCCGGGACGAGCGGCCCTTTTCCACGGCGAGGGCACGGCCCGTGATGACGATTTCGAACCCGTAATATAATGCCGGTCCGCGCGAAACGCGGGGCGGGCCCGGCCGTTATGACGATACTGCGTGCGTGACGCGGAGTATCGGCCATGCCCCATGCCAGTCCCCTGATCACCATCCTGGTCATCGGCCTGACGCTGGCCTTTCTGCTGGGGGTGGCGGCCGGCCGGCTGGGGATTTCGGTGCTGGTCGGGTATCTGCTGGCCGGGGTGGCGGTGGGGCCGCTGGTGCCGGATGCCGATCATGGCGTGGCCCTGCAACTGGCTGATATCGGCGTGATCCTGCTGATGTTCGGGGTGGGGCTGCATTTTTCCGTCAGGGACCTGATGGCGGTGCGGGCGATCGCGCTGCCCGGCACGCTGGCGCAGGTCGTGCTGTCGGGCGCGCTGGGCATGGCCCTGGCGCTGCTGCTGGGCTGGAGCGG
>NZ_JABXXP010000109.1 GCF_013376155.1 Nguyenibacter vanlangensis | reverse complement strand
CCGCCGGCGACCGGAACGGCCGCATAGCCCAAATCGAGGCGGATCACCGCACCCCCGACCGCGGCACCAAGCGCGTTGCCCAGGTTGAAGGCGCCGACATTGATCGACGAGGCCAGGCCGGGCGCCTCGGACGCCGCCTGCATCACCCGCATCTGCACCGGCGGCACGATGGCGAACGTCGCCGCCCCCCAGACCAGCAGGCCGGCCGCCGCACCGGCATGGCTGGTCAGCACCAGCGGCAGCCCCAGCATGATCGCGGCCAGCGCCGCCAGGAAGATCTTAGTCGCCCCGTCGAGCGACCAGTCGGCAAGCCGGCCGCCCAAGCCGTTGCCGATGGTGAAGCCGACACCGATCAGCACCAGGGCGATCGTCACGAACGTCCGCGACGCCCCCGCAAGATCGGCCAAAACCGGGGCGACATAGGTATAGAGCGTAAACATCGCGCCGGCGCCCATCACCGTGGTCGCCATAGCCAGCAGCACCGCCGGACGGACCAGTACGCCAAGCTCGCGCCGGACATCCGGCAATGTGCCTGCTTCCCCGCGGGGCAGCGCCAGCCACAGCGAGACGATGGCGAGAAGGCCCAACCCTGCCGTCCCGGCGAAGGCCGCGCGCCAGCCCACCTGCTGGCCGACCCAGGTCGCCGCCGGAACGCCGCCGATATTCGCGATGGTCAGCCCCATGAACATGGTGGCCACGGCGCTGGCCTGCTTCTCCTGCGGCACCACGCTCGCCGCGACGATCGCGCCCAGGCCGAAGAAGGCCCCGTGGTTGAGGCTGGTGACCAGCCGCGACGCCAGCAGCGTGTAATAATCCGGGGCCAGCGCCGAGAGGAGGTTGCCGATGGTGAAGATCCCCATCAGCAGCATCAGCGCTGTGCGCTTGCCGAAACGGCTGAAGGCAAGCGTCATGAACGGCGCACCGACCATGACGCCGACCGCATAGGCGCTGACCAGCAGCCCGGCCGATGGAATGGACACGTCCATCCCCTGGGCGATCACCGGCAGCAGGCCCATCGGCGTGAATTCCGTGGTACCGATACCAAAGGCGCCGACGGCAAGCGCCAGCAGCGGCCAGTTGAAACCCGCCCCCGCCTCGGCCGCGGAACCACGGGAAACCGATCCGTTCATCACACTATTCTCCCCACTTCCACACCAGCTCGATCCCAGACCGCTTCAATCCCAGACCGCTTCAATTCCAGGCGGGCCCATGCGCGTTCACGACCTCCATGGAGCAATCTTGATATTCAGGCGCCAACGCGATGCCGCACGCAAGGCAATCCGGCCCCGAAGCTAGGCCATGTCCGAGCCCTCGATAATCCATCGACCCGCCACAATATCTATGAAGCAAAATCACAGGCAAAGCATATCGAACGGCCTCGCGCCACCGGTTCGCCCTATATATAGATTGTTACAATAATCGGAAAATGGACGGCTCAAGATTTCAGACTATAAAATTAAACTATATTTTATTTTCCATAATATCCCACAGTCGCAATCGTGAAAAATTCGTTGACCTTCCGCGGCCGATATGACTGAATCGCAACCTTAACTAACGGTAAATTCTGGCGAAATTCCCAAGAGCCTGACCTGACATGTGGGCCGAGAAGATCCGTTCCTGCGTACAACGACCAGGACGCCCGATATTTTCCACGAACATCAACGAAATGGCATCTTTCCATTACGTCGAAGGATTATTGTCATGACGGCATCGTCAAATGCGCCATCCCGTCGCTCCCTGTCGACGAAGATCATCATGATATGCGGGCTGTCCTTTGTCGTCATCCAGATCGTTGCCGTCGCCCTGTCCGCCAGGCTGATGAAAGCGCAGGTCGAAAAGACCATCTATTCCCAGGCCATTTCAAAAAGCCAGATCCTGGCGCAGCAGATCGTACAGGCGCTCGCCGCGCAGAACACCGTCGTGCGCAGTCTGCGGGGCACCATCGAATCCGCCCATCGGTCCGGCGTGCTGACCAGACAGTTCGTCATCGACAATCTGTCCGAAACCATGCGTCTCTTCCCCAATATTTACGGCATGGACGTCAAGGAAGCCCCCCACGACGGCGAAGCCTCGCATTTTCCCGGCGGCCCGGTCGCGGATCGCCACGACACATTCTTCCCCTACGCCGTCCGTGGCCCCGACGGCAAGGTCTCGATCACCACCCCGCCGCTGCATTACAGCAATGTATTTTACAATATTATAAAGACCGGAAATCTGGAGGGTCTCGAACCGTATATCGATGCGGATTCGGGGGTTCCGATGGTATCGCCCACCTACCCCATCACGTTCGACGGCAAGAGGATCGCCGTCATCGGGGCGGACATCCCGCTCGGCTGGCTGGCCCCGCTCCTGAAAAGCGTTCACGTCACCCAGGGCTCGACCGTTTCCCTTCTCTCGGATCAGGGCGTCTGGATCGTCAATCCCGACCCATCCCTGACGATGAAACATGACGATGCTGTCCCGGCCATGCAAAACGCCATGGCCCAGCACAAGCTGACCATCATGCGGGGATTCGACGGCGGCGCGGCGGACCGCATTGTCGTGCCGATCAGAATTGACGATTTCGGCATATATTGGACCCTCGTCGTCGACGTGCCGTCCGATGCCGTCACCAAGCCCGTATGGAATACCGTCTTTTCCCTTGTCGTTCCGGGCGTGACACTGATTATCCTGTCCATCGTGCTGATGTGGGTCACGTTCGACAGGTTGCTCAGCACCCCCTTGCGCAACCTCCTGCGCTCCGTCGCGGAACTGGAACACGGCCAATATGACGTGACGGTATATGGGGCGCGGCGATCGGACGAAATCGGCGCCATGGCGTGCGGGCTCGAGAGCTTTCGCGAATCCCTTCTCAAGGCACAGCAGGCCGACGCCGAATCCCGCCAGGCGCGCCACCAGAACGAACTGATGCAGGCCAAGCGCCACCAGGAAGACGAACAGAGGCTCAAGGACGGCAACCGGGTCATCAAAACGATCGGCACCGGACTGGACGCCCTGGCCGGCGGCGATCTCTCGGTCCGTATCCATGATCCGCTGCCCCAGGAGTTCGAGCCCCTGCGCGACAATTTCAACCAGTCGATCCAGCAGCTCGCTTTGGCCATCGGGAGTATTTCCGACGCGGTCGGCATCATCGGGAAAGGCAGCCAGGCCGTCTCCGGCGGTGCGGAGGAACTCGCCAGGCGGACGGAGCAGCAGGCCGCCGCCCTTGAAGAAACAACCTCCGCGATAAACCAGATTTCCCGGAACGTCTCTCATTCCGAGGACATCATCACCCATACCCGGGCCATCGGCATGAAAGCCTGCCGCTCCGCCGAAGCGTCTTCGGAAATCATGGGCAAGACCCGCGAGGCCATGCAGCGCATCGAGACAAGCTCCGCCGAAGTCGTCGCCATCGTGGAAATGATCGAAGACATCGCGTTCCAGACCAATATCCTGGCCCTCAATGCCAGTATCGAGGCCGCCAGCGCGGGCAATGCGGGAAAAGGCTTCGCCGTCGTGGCCAGCGAGGTCCGCAGCCTTGCCCAGCGCAGCGCCGAGGCCGCCAAGGGCATCAGCCGCCTGGTGAACAAGACGGTCGAGGACATTCATGCCGGCGCGACATGCGTGCGGGACACCGAGCGCGCGCTGCAGGATATTTCCGGCCTCGTCGCGACAATGGAGGAGAAACTGGACACGATCGTTCACAGCGCGCGCGAACAATCCTCCAGCCTCAGGGAGGTCACCACCGCCGTGAATGTCATGGATCAGACCACTCAGAAAAACGCGTCCATAGCCGACAATTCACGTTCGTCATCGCGAAGCCTGACAGGCGAGACGCAAAAGCTGATGGAACTGATCACACACTTCAAATTGCCGGCGCGCGAAGGCGCCTCCATTCGAATGCGACAGGGCGAAATCATCGATCTGGCAAAACTGATCCAGGACCGCCCGAGATCAACAGGCCGCTAAGCGGAGACACGGGCGATCGTCGGGGGCGGATCGCCCCGTCACGCCCCTCCCTGGCCACGCCGCGCCCCCTTGGCCTCGCCGATATCGCCCGTTTTCTCGACGACGGTCGTATGTTCCTGCTTGGACAGTTTCTCCAGTTTCTGCACAAGATGATGCGCACCGATGCGCACGCCCTCGCGCGCGGCGTCCAGATAACCGAAACTAACCGTCGGGTCCAAGGCGTCCGGTGTTTGTACCGTCACCTGAGCGTAAAGAAGGCGCGACGTTTGGGCATCATACACCTCGACGGCATAATAGACCGCACCATAGGCAGTCCCGTTCCCCCCAGCAGCCTGCATCCCCGCATTTGTAACCAGACCGACACTTGATATATGCGAAATCGTCGACAAAACGGGAATACTTTTCTTCACCCCCGTTAACGTGACATGAAAGCGAAGAGTGCGCGAATCAGCCGAATGGACAAGCGTGTATTTTTTACCGATCTCCTTCGGGAAGGTCTTATCTATATAGTTTGCCATATAGACGCGGTCATTCTTCGACGTGCTGCCGAACTGTGCGTCCGAACCGCGGTAAATCTCGACCGGATCGATCATCGCCGATTTGTATTTTGAAAAATCAGCGTCCGGATCCAAATATTGCCATTTGAACTCGCTGCTTTTCTGCAAGGACAATTGATGGGACGATTGCAGGTTTTGATATTTTCTGGGGTCATCCGTGCATCCGACAAGCATCGCGCTCCCGCCGAAAGCACCGAGCACGATCAATGTATAACGGCATAAATCTCTATATCCTCGATATTTGTTTTTCATGATAAACACAGTTCGTCTCCGAATAGGTTGCGACTTGGAGGCCGCCGTTCGATCATTGCGGCGTCTACCCGAAAACGGCCATCGGGACCGGCCGAACCACAAGACGGACACCCGGCAGCCGTCCACGCCCGGCAAGCGGGCATCCGAGACAAGCTCTTGTTTCAATAAGAAGATTTGACGATATCCGGCGGCTCAGCGCTCCGGAACGCCGGTCTTGTACCTGCGGCGTTCGCACAACGGAGTCGGCAGAAAGAGAAAATATCGCCGCCATCGTTCACGAAGGGGTAGAGGGCTCATGTCCGTCATGGCGCCATGCTACCAGGAGATCGCTCTCAAACGATGTCAGACTGCGTCGTGTTTGTGTCAAGCGATACACAATCTCGCCGCACGGAAAGGAAGACGACATCAAACGGCAGGGGGAGCCAGGCAATATCGCCGCGGACAACACCCGGCTTCAGCGAATTCCAGCGGAGAGACGTCCGTCGTGAGCGCCCACATATCGAGAGCATTGCAGCGTCCTGAATACCCGCCGCGCTCCGGAAACCGCCAGGCCGGCCGTATTCGGTTGTTGCATGGCGTGCAAGGCCTGGTGTTGAGCGGCACCATCCGCGCGCTCCAATATCTCGGGCCCGCGCGGTGTTCCGATCTCGGCGCGATGCTCGCACGGACCGTCGGTCCTGTGCTTTCCGTTTCCCGTATAGCGCTGGATAATCTCAGAATCGCATTTCCGGAAATGGCAGAATCGTCTCGCGACGCACTCATGCGTGACGCGTGGGACAATCTGGGTCGTGTCGTCGCCGAATTCCCGCACCTGCCGAATCTTGGCCGTACCCAGGACGGTCCCGGCTGGGAGATCGTCGGGGAAGAATGTATCGCACAGGCATGGCAAGGGGGAAATCCACCGCTCTTCTTTTCGGCGCATCTGGGAAATTGGGAAATGATCCTCCCCATCGCCGGCGCACTTGGCCTGCCCGTGGGCGGCGTGTACCGCAGGACCAGCAATCCCGTTATCGACAGGTTGATTCAGGGCATCAGGGAACGCGCCGGTTCCGGAACCAAAATGTTTCCCAAGGGACGTCAGGGGGCCAGAGCGATCATCGCGCATCTGTCCGCCGGCGGTACGGTCGGATTTCTGGTCGACCAGAAAATGAACGACGGGATAAAGATCCCCTTTTTTGGAAGCCCGGCATGGACCGCGCCGGCGATCGCCCATCTCGCATTACGCTTTGAAAGAAACATCGTTCCAGTAAGCATTGTGCGCATCGCCCCTGCGCGTTTTCGTCTTGTTTGCGAACCTGCGCTCAGGATCGCCTTGTCGGGCAACCAGAAGGAAGACGAAGTCTCCATCATGTCGGCGATCAACCGCCATCTCGAAGGCTGGATCAGCAGCCGGCCGTCCGCCTGGCTTTGGTTCCATCGGAGATGGCCGAAAGGTGCCCCAGCCGATCAAGGACACCACGGCGCCGTTCACCACGGAACGGCACGCCCCTCGCGGTCCAGATAACGCAGACCGGGCCTGCCTCGCTGCGCGAGGACCATGTCCACGATCTTCGGAACGGTCTCCTCCAGGCCGAGCGGCGCGTCGGGCCCGCCCAGCTCCGTGCGAATCCACCCCGGCGCCACCAGCACCAGGGCGCGCGGCTCGCCCGCATGGCGGGCCGCATAGCTGCGCATATACTGATTGAGCGCCGCCTTGCTCCCGCGATAGACCTCGCGTCCGCCATGGGTGTTGTTGGCGATGCTCCCCTGTCCCGACGACATGACGCCGATCGTGCCGGCCGGCGAGACGAGATCCTGCAATCCCTCGACCACACGCATCGGACTCAACGCATTGGTGACCATCACGCGGACGAACTCCTCCGTCGACGTCTCCCCGATGGTCTCTCGCGGGTCGGCATTGGCAGTGCCCGCATTGACGAACAGGATATCGAAGCGGCGTCCGGCAAGGCGGTGCCGCAGCGCCATGATCTGATCCGGCTCGGTCATGTCGAGTTGCGCGATCTCGACGCGGTCGCCATGGGCATCCGCCAGGTCGTGCAGCAGGGTCCGGCCCATGCCGCGTACCGTCCCGACGACGGTCCATCCCTTCTTCAGGAACTCGGCCGCCATGGCATGGCCAAGGCCGCGCGACGCGCCGATAAGCAGAACCGAGCCCGGCGCGTCATGAAATGTGGTGGGGGTCATGGGAACAGCTCTCGCCTGATGATGTCCGCAGCGACTATGTTTCCCCCGCACGGGCGGCGCCAGACGCACAGGATGCACATTATGATTGCATCAGACGCCATGTCCGAAGGATTGAACCGGCGAGTATCCAGCCATGGGCGAGATCGATCTGAACCTGCTTCCCGCACTCGACGCCCTCCTGGCCGAGGGCAGCGTGACCGGTGCCGCACGCCGCCTGGGCCTCAGCTCTTCCGCCATGAGCCGCACGCTCGCACGGCTGCGCTCCGCGACAGGCGATCCGTT
>NZ_JABXXP010000108.1 GCF_013376155.1 Nguyenibacter vanlangensis | reverse complement strand
CCCGGCAGGGCCAAAGACACTAGCAAAAACCTAGCCACTCCGTCAAGGCTCCAAAACCCCAACCAGCGGTGAACAGCGATCTACACAACACACTCATCACCGTCAACTGACCGCCCTGGCAAAAATGACAAAAAACCGCTCCTCCCTCGACGAACCGAGGGAAAACCGCGCTTTTTGCCGACATAAAAAATTCACGGGAGCGATCGCCATCCCGAGGGCTCCGCGCGAATCCTTGATTCACCCCTCGACCGCTCTATCCTCGCCGCGACGGCCGCCGGGCATTGCGCCCATACCCCAGGGACGCAGCGCATCATGCCCACCAATTTCCCGCCCCATCCCGCCCGCCGGAACGCCGCACGGCAAGGACCGGTCGGACTGGTCCTGCAGGGGGGGGGCGCCCTGGGCGCCTACCAGGCCGGAGTTTATCAGCAGTTGCATGAAGCGGGACTGGAGCCCGACTGGATCGCCGGGGTTTCGATCGGCAGCATCAATGCCGCACTGATTGCCGGCAATCCGCCCGAACAGCGCGTACAAAAGCTTCGTCAATTCTGGGAATACGTGACCTCGCGCAAGATCTGGATCGGCGAGACGCCGGCGGGCGATTCGATTCGCAAGATGCATAATGCCTGGTCGTCGTTCGTGACCAGCACGCTGGGACAACCCGGCTTTTTCCGCCCGCGCCTGGGCAATCCCTGGCTGGCCGGACGCGATATCCATGCCGCCACCAGCTATTATGACAGCACCCCGTTGCGCCGCACCCTGGAATCACTGATTGATTTCGACCAACTGAACGAATCCGGCATTCGCCTGGCCTGCGGCGCAGTCAATGTGGGCACCGGCAACTTTATCTATTTTGACACGGCCAATACCAGGCTGACGATCGACCATGTCATGGCCAGCGCGGCTCTGCCGCCGGCCATGCCGATGGTGCAGATCGGAAAGGACTATTACTGGGATGGCGGCATGGTGTCGAACACACCGCTGCAACATCTGCTGGACCATGTCGAACGCGACGGCATGCTGATCTTTCAGGTCGATCTGTTTTCGGCGCGTGGTCCGGTTCCGCGCGACATGTTCGACGTGCAGGCGCGCACCAAGGACATCCAATATTCATCCCGCACGCGACTGGTCACCGACCATTACCGCGCGCTGCACCGGCAGAAACTGCAGATCCGGGCCCTGCTGGAGCGTATCCCGCAAGGCGACTGGACCGAGGACGATCGTGCGCTGTACCGACATGTGTCGGCCCTGCCCGCCATCAGCATCCTGCACCTGATCTATCAGGAACAGGCCTATGAAGGGCAGACGCGGGATTTCGAATTCTCCGCGGCCTCGATGGAAGAGCATTGGGATGCCGGCGCACGCGATACGCGGGCCACGTTGTCACATCCCGAATGGCTGCGCCCACCGCCTGACGATGCGGGCGTCATCGTGTATGACGCACACCGCCCGGATCGCTAGGGCCGCCAAAGGCGTGTGTCAGCCCGCACTGGCCGCCAGCGCCTTGCTCTCCACTTTGTCACCGACGCGTATCCCCAGCTTCTCGGTCAGGCCACCCTGCAATTCCAGCGTCGCGCGCACCGGCCCATGGCTGCTGATGCGCGCCAAGCTTTGCGGCACCGCATTTTCACTGATCGACGAAATCCGTCCATCCGTGCCGATAAAGACGATGTCCAGCGGCACCAGCGTATTTTCCATCCACATGTCGCTCTGCTGCGGATAGGGCCAGACGAAGATCATGCCGCGATCAGCCGGAACCGATGTCCTGAACATCTCGCCGACACGCTGCTGCCGGGGCGTGGCCGCCAACTCCACCGAGAAGACATGCTTCGCCCCATCGCGGCCGGTGATCGTCAGGGTTTCGCGCGGCAGCTCCGGCTGCGCCTTGGTCGGCGTGTCGTCCGTCTCCTGCGCATGTGCGATCCCGATGACGTCCCCGCCAGCCAGCATGATGCTCAGGCTGCAGATCGCGGCAAATATGTGCTTATGCCCCATGATGATCGCTTTTTCCTTCATAATGTCGGTTGCATCGCATTCAGTGCAGGAGCGGATTGCCGCGCCGTTCCTGGCCGATCGTGGTCATGCCGCCATGGCCAGGAAGGATCGTCACGTCATCCCCCAAGGGCAGCAGCCGTTCGGCAATCATCCGGATCAATAGCGGCCCATCGCCGTAGGGGAAATCGGTTCGACCAACCGAACCACGGAAGAGCGTATCGCCCACGAACGCGAACCGGGCATGCGCATCATGGAAGACGACGTGACCGGGCGTATGGCCGGGGACATGGCGCACCAGGAATGTCCGGCCCAGAAGCGACAAAGTGTCGTTATCCGCCACATACCGGTCAACCGCAACGTCCTGCATTCCGTCCAGCCCGAAATGCGCGGCCTGCGCCGCGATGCCGGACAGCAGGAACGCGTCGCGCGCATCCGGCCCGATGACCGGCACCATCGCTCCCTGCCGCCGCGACGCCGCGGTGCGCAGCGCATCTGCACCCCCCGCATGGTCCAGATGGCCGTGAGTCAGCAGGATCGCATCCAGCGTCAGATCGCGTGCCTCCAGCTCACGCATTACGCGCGGTACATCGCCACCGGGATCGACCACGACGGCATGGCGGCTGACCGGATCCCACAGGATCGCGCAATTCTGCTCGAACGCGGTCACTGGCACGACCAGCAGATCCAACCCGTCCAGATCCGAGGAAAACGACACTGGGGCCTCCTTGCCGATCGTGCGGCCGGGTATGGAATTCGGACATGATGGATGCCCGCTCTGCTCTGTACGCCCCGAGACACGGACGAGCAAGCCGCCCATCCGCGCCTTATGGCCTGTCTATATTCAAGCTGATAGAGTGCTGCCCATGACGCCTCACCCCTTGCCCCTCGACCCACTGGATCTGGCAATTGCCTGGGCCGAAGCCGGCGAGCAGGCCGCCCTGGCGATCGTCGTGGCCACCTGGGGCAGTTCGCCGCGCCCGCCCGGCAGCATGATGGCCGTCAGCGCCACCGGACGGATCGAAGGATCCGTCAGCGGCGGTTGTGTCGAGGCCGCCGTGGTGGATGCGGCCGCCACGGCCATGGCGCACGGAGGCGCCGAATTACTGTCCTATGGCGTGACGTCCGAGCAGGCCTGGGCCGTAGGTCTGGCCTGCGGCGGGGAGCTTGATATCCTGGTCGAGTCGATCGGACCAGCCGGCTCATTGCCGCTCGATTTGGCGCGGCGGGCTGCCGCCCTGCGGCGTGCCCGCCGCGCGGTCATCCTGACGACCAACCTGACCGACAGGCAGCATGTGCTGATCGAAAAGACGGCCGATCGATTGCACGTCGTCGCGGGCGCGCCGCCGCCCGACATTTTGCGGCCGGGCCTGGAATCCGTTTTTCGCAACGGCCGAAGCCAGCGGCAGCGAGACGCGGAGGGACGCCTCTGGTTCCTGCACCTGCTGACCCCGCCCCACCGCCTGCTGATCGTCGGCGCGGTGCATATTGCCCAGGTTCTGGCACCGCTGGCCGCGGCGGCCGGCTTCGGCGTTACGGTGATCGATCCGCGCGCCCAGCTTGCCACACCGGAACGCTTCCCCGGGATCACGCTGCAGGTCGATTGGCCCGACGAGGCCCTTGAGCGCATCGGCATCGACAGCCACACCGCCATCGTCACCTTGACCCATGACGCAAAGCTCGACGACCCCAGCCTGCGCGTCGCGCTGAACAGCCCGGCCTTCTATATCGGCGCGCTGGGATCGCGCAAAACCCAGGCTTCCCGGCTGATGCGCCTGCGTGAAGACGGTTTCGATACCGATCGGACCGCCCGCATCCGCGGCCCCGTCGGACTGGCGATCGGCGCCACCGGCGCACCGGAGATCGCCCTGTCGATCCTGGCCGAGATCGTGGCCGTGCGGCACGATGCCCCGCTTGCCCATCAGCGCGGCTGGACATGACCACTCGACCCAGGTCCGTCGCCGCAATCCTTCTGGCCGCCGGCCGGTCCACGCGCACCGGCGCGCGTCATAAATTGCTGGCGTCCGATCGGGCGGGCGTTCCAATGGTCGTCCGCACGCTACGGGCCCTGTGCACCAGTCCGGCCCGGCCGATCATCGTCGTCCTGGGCCATCGCGCGGACGATCTTCGGGCGGTCATCGCCGCACACGCCCCGTATGAGCAGGACGTGACGACCTGTCTCGCCGCCGATCACGCCGATGGCCTGTCGGCGAGCCTGCGCGCCGGCGTGAGAGAGGCGGCACGTCACCGGCCATCCGGCGTCCTGATCTGCCTGGGCGACATGCCAGGGCTGAAACCCGACTTGGTCGCCCGCCTGATCGCCTGTCACCGAGAAGCCGCCGCCCCGGCCATCGTCCCTGTCCATGGCGGGCGGCATGGCCATCCCGCGCTGTGGGATCGCGCCATGATCCCGGAACTGATCGCCCTGCGGGGTGACCAGGGCGCGCGGGGACTGATCCGCGCCCTGGGCACGCGCGTAAGGACACTCGACGCTGATCCGTCGATCCATCAGGATTTCGACACAGCCGAGCAACTGGATGATTTTGCCCGATCCTAATCGCGCCTCGAGTTGACCGACGCCATCCCGGTATCGGACAAGAGGAGCACGCGGCCCGCCGCGGTCGCATCACGAGGAACTGGCCCATGAGCAAGATCATCCGCACCGAACCGAACGCGATCCTGTCGAAGGTCGTCGAATATCACGGCTTCCTGTTCACCCAGGGCTTCGTCGCCCGCGACCTAAAGGCCGACATCGTCGCCCAGACACATGACGTGCTGGAGCAGATCGACGAGGCCCTGGAGCAGCACGGCACCGACAAGACGCGCCTGCTGCAGGCGCAGATCTGGCTGAAGGACATCAAAGATCGTGACGCAATGAACGGCGTATGGTCGGCCTGGCTGCCCAAGGGTGGCGCGCCTGCCCGCGCATGTGTCCAGGCAGTGATGGCCGCCCCCGAGATCCTGGTCGAAATCATGATCGTCTGCACGAAGTAGTAAGAACGGCGGAGGACACGCTTCCATCGCGATTCCATCTGTCGCATTTCGGCAACGGATTGCGATTCCCGGATATTTGAAGGCCGGCCAGGGCTTCCTGGCCGGCTTTTTCGTGGGAACCAAAATTTTTCATTCAAAAACTGGAATCTGGATCAGAGATCAAGGAATATATTCCTAGTTATTTCGACTGGCTGGTGAATTTTAATAAAATTTGACCAGTCTCCTCCCAGAAATGCGGCCACGTCTTGTCAGGGTTGCAACCGCCTTGCTACGCCTCGTTGCACAGTGATTTGGCAGGTGGGATTCTTCGGGATGCGGGCAGGCGGTTTGGGACGTTCTTTCCTTTTATCACTGGCGGCCGCTTCCCTCGGTTTGACCCTCTCTCCCAAGGCGGATGCCCGGACGCATCGCGCGCACCATGCGCATCGCAGCATCATGCATCATGTGGTATATCACCGGCATGACGGCGGCCATGTGATTCAGTGCGTGGCTTTCGCCAAGGCCGATTCCGACGTCGCCTTGCACGGCAATGCGGCCAATTGGTGGTACAACGCCGCCGGGGTCTATGCCCGCGGCTCTGCCCCCGAATCCGGCAGCATTCTGAATTTCCGCGCCAATCGCCGCATGCCGCTGGGACACGTCGCAGTCGTGACCGACATTGTCGACAGCCGAACCATCACCATCGACCAATCCCACTGGGCCCAGCGCGGCATCAGCCGCCATGTGTCGGTCATCGACGTGTCGCCCAACAATGACTGGACGGCCGTGCGTGTGGCGTTAGGCCATAACGGCGCCTATGGCAGCATCTATCCGACCTATGGCTTCATCTATGCGCGTCCGGACACGACCGGTCACGTCATGATGGCCAGCAGCGAACGTGCCGTGCCGCATACGCGCAACGACGCGCCCAGCGATCTTCGCCGCCCGATGACGTCGACCGAAGTGGCCGAGGCGCCGGAAAGCCTGCCGGTCGTGACCTATGGCCACGCCTTCCGCGACGACGCGCCGAATCGCTCCATCCGCTGATATTCATCGTTTGGGGCAAAAAGGCGTCATTTCCAAATCCCCGGCCCGGGACAGGACCGGTCAGGGCCGCCCCGCCCGGTGGTACGGATGGCCGGACGCAATCGCCCGCGCGCGATAAAGCTGTTCGGCTAGCAATCCCCGCACCAGCATATGCGGCCAGGTCATCGGCCCCAGGGAGAGCGTGTCATCCGCGCGCGCGAGCACGCTGCCATCCAGTCCCTCTGCCCCGCCGATCACGAAGCAGAGCGGCCGTGCCAAGCCCATCCAACGTTCGACGACGCGCGCGAAAGCCATGCTGTCATGGGTTCGCCCGCCTTCATCCAGCGCGACCGCGAACGCCCGCTCCGGCAAGGCCGCAAGCAGCCCCTGCGCCTCGCGCCGCTTGATCTCGACCGCCGCCCCCCGGCCCTCGGCAATTTCCACCAGATCCAGCCGCGGCGTCAGTCGCGCGGCATAACGCTGGAACAGATCGTGCTCGACACGATCCTTCATGCGCCCGACAGCGATCAACCGCATTCCGTCCTCGCCTGAAACAGAATGTGCGACCGGGCCTTATCCCTCGGCCGGCGGCACGTCCAGTTCGGCGCCCCACATGCGCTCTAGCCCGTACATGGCCCGAGCCTCGGCCTTGAACAGATGAACGACGATATCACCGGCGTCGATCAGCACCCAGTCCGACCCGCTGGCGCCTTCGATCAGCACTCGCTTCGAGCCGGCATCGCCGAGCTTGCGTTCGATATGCGCGGCCATGGCCGCGATCTGGCGGTCCGCGAGTCCGGTCGCGATCACCATCCGGTCGGCGAACGCCGCCCGACCGGTCAGGTCCAGCACCACGATGTCCTCGCCCTTGTTGTCAGCGATGCTCTCGGTGATGATGGACAGGTATTTCTCCAGTAGGCTGGTTTCCGCCGGCTCGCGCTTCACCGCCTTGGCCGGCCCGGCGACCGCCGCCTTCTTGCGCGGCGTGCCCGGGGCCTTCACCGCGCCGGCAACCGCATGCGTACCGCCGGAGGCGCTTCTGCCGGCTGTGCCGGACGTCTTCTTGGTTGCCGTGCGACGAGTGGTGCCCGTATCGGCCGGAGGCTTCCTGGCGATGATCGTCTCTCCTGATGCATGAGGCGCAGGCGGTTCGGACGACGATAACGCACAACCCCGGTCCAATGCCCGCAATTCCGTTGCTGATATACCGATCTGGGGAGCCGGAAGAAAGGCCCAAGCACAAGGCACGCAATCCGCCAGGATCGTCGCCTGCCGTCCCGGCCGGCGCCAGCGGGCCAGGGCCAGCGCCGCTTGCCCCCGCAGC
>NZ_JABXXP010000107.1 GCF_013376155.1 Nguyenibacter vanlangensis | reverse complement strand
CCGGCCCGGCCGCCGCCAGCATCAGCAGCCCCCCGACCAGCCCGTACCCTGCCCCGCCTTTGCCCGTCCGCCCGGCCAATGTCGCCTCCATTCCCGTTTTCGGCACAGACTGTTACGGCACCGGCCTGATCTGGCAAGGGGGCGGACCTGGCAAGGGGCGGGCCGGCCAATCGACGGCCGATAAAAAAGCCTGGGTCCGCGGGGCGGAACCCAGGCTTGACTCGATGCCGGCGGAGCCGGTTCGGGTCAGTGCGCCGTCATGGCGGCGGGCGTCATGGTGGCGGTTCCGACCTTGGGCGCCGCCGATCCGGCCAGGTCGTCATACGGCGTCTCGTCCCGCACGCCGGCGATGCCGCCGGCCGGGGCGGGATGGTGCAACCCGTCATATTGCAGGATCGAGAAGCTCATGGTCTGGTCGGGCGTCGGCAGCAGCCTGTCGTTCCAGCCGCCGCCCAGCGCGCGGATCAGCCCCACCTGCGCCTGGAAATAGCGCGTGGCGACCTGCACCTGCGAGATCTGGGCGTCCAGCGCCGCTTCCTGCGCGATGATCGCGTCCAGGTAGGGCGACAGCCCGCCCTTGTACAGGGTCATGGTCATGTTCTGCATGTCCAGCGCCGCCGAGACCGCCGCCTTCAGCCGGTCGGTCTCGGCCCAGAGGCGGCTGGTGCGCGACAGCCCGTCCTCGACCTCGCGGAATGCCGACAGCACCGTGGCGCGGTAATGGTCACGCATCTCGCGATAGCCAGCCCAGGAGGACTGCAGCGCGGCCCGGCGCAACCCGCCCTCGAAGATCGGCATCGAGGCCGAGGCCCCGTAGGACCACATGCTGTTCGCCAGGTTGGCCAGGTCGAACCCGTTGGCGTCGAACCCGCCATTCGCGCTGAGCGCGATATGCGGATAGAACGCCGCGCGCGCCACGCCGATCATCCGGTTGGCCTGCGCCATCTCGCGCTCGGACGACGCGATGTCGGGCCGGCGCTGCAGCAGGTCGGACGGCACGCCGGTCGGAATCGCCGCCCGGGCGAAATCCAGCCGGTCGGACGGGGCGATATGGAAGCCGGACGGCGCGCTGTTGGTCAGCACGGCGATCGCGTGCTCGGTCACCTCACGCTGGGCCAGGATATCCAGCTCGGCCGCCTGGGTGACGTAGAGCCGGTTCTGCGCGCGCGCCAGGTCCAGCCGCGGCGCCGCCTGGTTGGCGAGCTGGGTCTGGGTGACCGACACCGCCTTCTGGTAATAGGCGATGGATTTGCGATAGATCGCGTCCTGCGCGTCATAGCCGCGCAGCGCGATATAGTCGCTGGCCAGTTCGGCCTGCAGGCTGAGGCGCGCCGAGGCGTAATCGGCCGCCTTCTGCTGCGCCGAATATTTCGCCACCCGGACCTGGTTGCGGATTTCCGACCAGAAATCGGGCTCCCACGAGGCCAGGCCGCCATAGAATTCGTCGGTCTGGGTCAGCGCGCCCTTGTAGCGGAACAGCCGGTCGGCCGACTGCTTGTTGTCCGACGCGCCGAAGGCCAGGCCGAAATGCGGCAGCAGGTCGGCACGCGCCTGCATGACCATGGCGCGCGCCTGCACGAAGCGCTCGGCGGCCGCCTGCAGGTCGGCATTCGCGGCGGTCGCCTTGTCCTCCAGCGCGTCCAGTTGCGGATCATGCAGCAGAGTCCACCATTTTGCGGGGATCTGCGTATCCGCCGGCGTCGCGGTGGCGAACACGCCCTGGCCATGCCACGATGCCGGCACGATGAAGGTCGGCGGGTGATAGGCCGGGGCCAGGTCGCAGGCGGACAGCGCCGCCAGCGACAGCACGGTGCCCCCGGACAGGGCGGTCCGGCGCAGGGAGGGGACGATCGAACGGACGATCATTCGCCGATTTCCTCCGGCTGGTCATAGCCTTTCGCCGGCGTGACCAGATGCACCTTCTGCCCTTCCAGCAGGTCGGCGGGCGGATTGTTGATGATCCGGTCGGTCGGCGCGATCCCGTCCGTCACCTCGGTCGAGGCGTCGGCCATGCGGCCGACCTGGATATTGTGGAAATGCACCCGGCTGTCGCCGTCCACCGTCGCGACCTGCATCCCGGGCTCCTGGAACACCAGGGTCGCGGTCGGGATCTCATACACGCCCGGGGTCGCCGGCGCCGTCAGCTTGACGGACGCGAACGTGCCGGGCCAGAGCGTATGGTCGTCATTGTCGATGGTGAATTCGGTCACCGCCGTACGCGTGTTCGGGTCATAGCCGCGGGCGATCGTCAGGAACTGCGCCTTGAACACCCGGTTGGGGAATTGCGGCACGGTCACGTCCGCCGTCATGCCCGGCTTGAGCATGTAGGAGAACACTTCCGGCACCGAGACGAACAGGCGCACCTTGTGCATGTCCGCCACGGTGAAGAGCTGGCTGGCATCGCCATCGGTGCCATGCTCGCCCGAGCCGCTGCTGACATAGTCGCCGACATTGATGGTACGCGCCGTCACCACGCCGTCGAACGGCGCGACGATGGTCTTGAACCGTTCCAGGGCCTCGAAGCGGGCGACGTTATGTTCCGCCGCCTCCATGTCCGCCTGGCTGGATTTGCGGTTCGCGTCGGCCACCGACACCGACTGCCCCGACACGGCCTGCGACTTGGCCATGGCATGCCAGCGATCGGCGCTGACCACCGCCAGGTTGTATTTGGCCTGCGCCGCCGCCAGATCGGCCTTGGCCTGGGCATATTGCGCGTCCAGGCTGGGCGCGTTGATTTCGGCCAGGACGTCGCCGGCCTTTACCGTGGCGCCGTAATCCTTGTACCACATCTTCACGTAGCCCGACGCCTGGGGATAGATCGGCGCCTGGTACCAGGCGTCGATCGTGCCCGGCAGGGTCAGGGTCAGCGTTTTCGGGCCGGGCTTGGGCTGGACCACCGCCACGTCGGGCACCGCGTTTTCCAGCGTCGCGGCCCGCAGGACGCCGACCGCATGCATGCGCGTGACGACCTGATACCCCACGCACAGGGCCAGCACGCAGGCACCCCCCGCGAGAAGAACTTTGCTTGAAGCCATCAGACCGACTCCTTCCGGCGAGACGCGCGATTGTAAATGATTGCGTAAACACAAGGGACGAACAGAAGGGTGGAGATGGTGGCCACGATCAGGCCGCCGATCACCGCCTTGCCCAGCGGCGCGTTCTGCGAATTGCTGATCGACATCGGGACCATGCCCACGATCATCGCCGACGCGGTCATCAGCACCGGCCGGATACGGCCGAAGCCCGCTTCCAGCGCCGCCTTCAGCGCGTCGCCGTGGATTTCCAGCCGTTCACGGGCATAGGACACGACCAGGATCGAGTTGGCGGTCGCCGTGCCCATGCACATGATGGCCCCCGTCAGCGCCGGCACCGACAGGTGCGTATGCGTCAGGAACAGGCTCCACGAGATGCCCGCCAGCGCGCCCGGCAGCGCGGTGATGATGATGAACGGGTCCAGCCAGGACTGGAAGTTGACGACGATCAGCAGATAGATCAGCAGGATCGAAATCACGAGCCCGCCGATCAACTGGCTGTAGGCGCTGCGCATCGTCGTCGCCTGGCCCTCGATATCCACCGCCGCGCCGCGCGGCACGTCGTGCGCGGTCTGCGCGACGACCTTGTTCACGCCGGACAGGACCGAGCCCAGGTCGGTGCCTTCGGCCGACACGTAGATGTCGAAGGCGGGCATCGAGTTATAGTGCGACACCTCGCCCGGCGTGCCGATGGCGCCCACCGAACTCATGGCCCCCAGCAATTGCAGGTTCTTGCCGCTGGGATCGCCGTCGCCCTTGTCGACCGGAATGGTCAGCAGGTCGTTGAAGTGCGTCAACTGGTCCTGCGAGACATAGGTGTTCAACTGGAAGGTCACGCCCGTCTCGGGGTCGAACCAATATTGCGGATCGACGGTCGAGCTGCCCGACAGGGTCATCAGCTCGTTATCCGCCAGGTCGCCCGCGGTGACCCCGCCCATGGCTTGGCCGAAGCTGCGGTCGCCCTTCACGAACAGGGTCGGCGTTTCCATCGTCTGCTGCAGAGCCACGTCGGTGGCGCCCGGCACGGCGCGCAGCTTGTTCACCAGTTCCAGCGCGTATTTATAGCTGGCGCGCAGGTCGGGGCCCGCGATCTTGACGTCGATCGGCGAGGGCGATCCGAAATTCAGGATCTTCGCCGTCAGGTCGGCGGGCTGGAAGGTGAAGATCGTGCCCGGGAAGCTGGCCGAGAGGCCCTTGCGCAGCACGGCGCGATAATCCCACACCGGCGATTCCGGGTCCTTCAGCGTGATCGTCAGGTCGCAATCCTGCGTGCCGACGGTCGGCGTCGGGATGAAGGCCTGGTTGTGCGGGCCTTCGGGCAGGCCGCAATTGCTGACCACGTCATCGACCTTGCCCGGCAGCAATTCCTTGGCCCGGTCGCTGACCAGCGCCGCGATGCGGGCGGCCACCTCGATCCGGGTGCCCAGCGGCGCGCGGAAATGCATCTGCAACTGATCGGACATGATTTCGGGGAAGAAGTCGCGCCCCGCCACCGTGAACAGCATCAGCGAGAGCACGGACGCCCCCAGGAAGACGAAGACGAACCGGCCACGGATCGCGATCGCCCATTGCAGGAAGCGGCCGTACCCTTCGCGGAAGGCGTTGAAGCGCCGTTCGAACCCGCGCTGGAACCGGGTGAACACGTTACCGCCCCGTGGGCCGCCCTGGGGTTCCGCTGCGTGGTCGACATGGCCGTGCGGCCCATGCACCTGACCGGCCAGCAGGAACTTCGCCATGGTCGGCACCAGGGTGCGCGACAGGATGAAGGACGCGATCATGGCGAAGATGATCGCCTCGGCCATCGGCATGAACAGCCAGCCCGCGACCCCGCCCAGTTCGAACAAGGGCAGCCAGACGATGCAGATGCAGGTGGTGGAAACGAAGGTCGGGATGACGATCTGGTTGGCCGCGTCGATGATCGCGACCTCCAGCTCCTTGCCCATCTCCAGATGGGTGTCGATGTTCTCGATCATCACGGTGGCGTCGTCGACCAGGATGCCGACCGCCAGCGCCAGGCCGCCCAGCGTCATGACGTTGATGGTCTGGCCCGCCCAGTTCAGCCCGATGATCGAGCACAGGATCGCCAGCGGGATCGAGGTGGCGATGATGATCGTCGAGCGCCACGAGCCGAGGAACAGCAGCACCACCAGGCCGGTCAGGAACGCCGCCGTGACCATTTCACGCAGCACGTCCTTGATCGAATCCTTCACGAAGCCCGAGGCGTCGCTGAGCACGCTGATATGCACCGAGGCCGGCAGCACCGCGCGCAGGCGCGGCAGCAGCGCCTTTACCCCCGAGACGACGTCGAGCGTCGAGGCGTCGCCGCTTTTCATCACCACCATGATGACGGCCTGGCGCCCCTGGACCAGCACGACGTTGGTCTGCGGATGCCCGCCGCGATAGACCTCGCCCAGATCATGCACGTAGACGACCGAGTTGCCGACGCGCTTGACCGGGATGTTGCCCAGTTCCTCCATCGAGCGCGGGGTGGCGTTGGTCTGCACCATCCAGTCCGTGGCGCCGATCTTCTGGTCGCCGGCGGGGCGCACCGCGTTCTGCTTGTCGAAGACGTTCTGCACGTCCATCGCCGAGAGATGATGCGCCATCAACTGCTTCTGGTTCAGCGCCACCATCACGAAATTGTCCATGCCGCCATAGGGATGCGGCACGATCGCGCCCGGCACGGTCACCAGCAGGGTCCGCACGCGGATATGCGCCAGCTTGAACAGATCCGAGGGTGTCAGCTTGTCCGAGGTCAGCTTCAGCGAGATGACCGGCACCGAGGACGCTTCCAGCTTCATGATCATCGGCGCCGGGATATGTTCCGGCAACTGCTGGAGCACGGTCTGCGAGATCGCGGTCACGTCGGCCTCGGCCGAGCCGATGTCGGTGCCAGGCTGGAAGAAGATCTTGACGATGCCGCGGCCATAGAAGGAATCGGCTTCCATGTGCTCGATTCCCTCGACCGTCGAGGTCACGCCCTGCTCGTAGTTATAGATGATGCGGCCGGCGAATTCCTCGGGCAGCATGCCGCCATAGGTCCAGACCACCGCGATGGCGGGGATCCTGATGTTGGGGAAAACGTCGGTCGGCGTCTTGAAGATGGACAAGACACCGAACATCACGATCAGGATCGACAGGACGACGAACGTGTACGGCCGTCGCAGGGCCGTCACTACTATTGCATTCATAAGCGGCCTTTTCCCTGTTCAGGACTTTCTGGCGCGGGGGCGGGGCGCGGCGTCGGTGCCGCGCCTGGCGGACGGACCGTACAGGTCAGGCGCTGTTGCGATATGACGCGGTCATCGAAGACTCCCTGTGGCGGCTCGTGCGCGCAACGGCACGCGATCTCATCACACACGATATAGCGAGGAGTATGTCAAACTATGTATGAAAAGACGTTCATCTGTTTAAAACAATTTTCATTAATGAAATTTTGGGACGATCATTCCGGAAATATCCGCAATGTCACCGATTATTTCGCGAAAAATTATTGCGCAATGTAACAAATACAGGAATAAAGTCGATAAGCAACCCATAATGACGGCGTCACTGTACCGAATATTACATCATGGCGGCCCGGATGGCGCGCGGAAATAACGACGCCCCCGCCTGATTAAGGGCGAGGGCGCACGATACGGTCATGAATTGTTTTTGGAGCGGGGACCGATCCGTCCCCGGGACCCTGCGTTCAGCGGCGGCGTAACTGGCCGACGTCGCGCACCGCGCCGCGCGCGGCGCTGGTGGTCAGGGCGGCATAGGCCTGCAATGCGGTGGACACCACCCGGTCGCGCCGCGGCTGCCAGGCGGCGTCGCCCTTCTCCTCCATCCGTTGGCGGCGCGCGGCCAGTTCGGATTCGGGCACCGTGGTGCGCAGCACGCGGTTGGGGATGTCGATCTCGACGATGTCGCCGTCTTCCAGCAGGCCGATCGCCCCGCCCTCGGCGGCCTCGGGCGAGATATGGCCGATCGACAGGCCCGCACTTCCGCCCGAGAACCGTCCGTCGGTGATCAGCGCGCACTGCTCCGCCAGCCCCTTCGATTTCAGGTAGCTGGTCGGATAGAGCATTTCCTGCATGCCCGGGCCGCCCTTCGGCCCCTCGTAGCGGATGACGACGACGTCGCCCGCGATGATCCGGCCGCCCAGGATCGCGGACACCGCCGCGTCCTGGCTTTCGAAGATCCGCGCCGGGCCGGAGAAGCGCAGCAGCCCCGCCGCCACGCCCGCCGTCTTCACGATCGCGCCGTCCTCGGCGATGTTGCCGTACAGCACCGCCAGCCCGCCATCCCGGCTGAAGGCGTGCGCCCCGTCGCGGATCGCCCCCTGGGCACG
>NZ_JABXXP010000106.1 GCF_013376155.1 Nguyenibacter vanlangensis | reverse complement strand
TTGCTGGCGGTGCCGCTGGCGCGCGGACGCCCGCGGCAGAACCGCTACGGCAAGCTGGGCACCGCGATCCTGATCTTCTTCGTCTATTACCTGCTCTACACCTCGGCGCGGACCTGGGTGCAGCATGGCATGGTCGGCACGCTGCCCGGCATCTGGTGGGCGCCGGCGATGCTGGCGGCCCTGGCGGCCTTCCTGCTGCGCGACCAGATCGCGGCGGGCCTGACGGACCGGGTCCGCCGGGCATGAAGCGTTTCGACCGCTATATCCAGATGGTGACGCTGCGCGCCTTCCTGCTGGTGGCGATGGGGCTGACCGCCCTGTTCAGCCTGCTGGAATTCGTCGACCAGCTCCCGCTGGTCGGGCACGGCCGGTACCGGCTGGCCGACGCGGTGGCCTATGCCGCGCTGCTCAGTCCCGCGCGCTTCCTGCAGGTCACGCCCATCGCCATGCTGCTGGCCTGCCTGCTGGGGCTGGGCGGCTTGGCGAAACATTCGGAACTGACCGCGCTGCAGGGGATCGGCCTGTCCGAGACGCGCATCATCGCCGCGGTGCTGCGCCTGGTGGCCCCCATCGTCGTGGCCCTGTTCCTGCTGGCGCAGTTCGTCGTGCCGCCGACGCGGCAGATGGCGCAGGAACGGCACGACAACGCCCTGGCCAGCGTCGCGGACGAGCGCGGCCAAAGCTTCTGGGCCCATGGCGACGACCAGTTCCTCAGCGTGCGCCGCTTTCCCGTCGAGACCCAGGCCGAAGACGTCGATATCTACCGTTTCGCCCCCGATGGCGGCATGACGGAATATCTGCACGCCGCCGGGGCGCGGATCGGCGCCGACGACGTGTGGATGCTGCGCGACGTGACGCGCAAGACGATCGCCGCGTCGCAATTCCGCACCGATCACCTGGACAGCCTGGCCTGGCCCGCCTTCCTGTCGTCGCGGCAGATCCGCTTCCTCAGCCTGCCGCCCGAAAGCGCGCCGCCGATCGCGCTCTACCGCTATATCCAGGACCTCAAGCGCCATCACCTCCCCGCCACGCGCTACGAACAGGAACTCTGGGAGCGGATCAGCATCCCGTTCGCGATGATCGCGCTGATCGCCTGCGCGGCGCCGTTCGTGTTCGGGCCGCCGCGCGCGCAGAATGTCGGCTATCGCATGGCGATCGGGGTGGCGATCGCCACGATCTTCTCGCTCGGGCAGGAAATCACCAGCCGCCTGGGCCTGCTGTTCGACCTCAACCCGGCGCTGACCGCGCTGACGCCGTCGCTGCTGCTGATGATGTCGGCGGCCTACCTGCTGATCACGACGCGGGACTGAACCTAACGGACGTTAACAGACAGGGCTCTCGCGGGCGCGGGGCGCGCGGGTGGCGCCTCGGCCGCCACGCCCTCCAGCGCCGCCAGGAAGCGCGCGTCGCACCGGCGCTGCCGGCGCAGCAGCCCCAGCAGGATGACCGAGAACCCCACGATCTCGAAGGCGAAATAGGCCAGCGGCCGTCCCGGCAGCGCGCACAGAAAGAGTCCCAGCGTGCGGTAATTGGCCGACAGCACCGACCAGCGTCGCACCTGCAGCGCGAAGGCCGCGCGATAGCGCTGGCGAATGTCCGGCGCGCGGTCGGGATGGGCCGCCAGCATCACCGCCAGGCGGCCATTCAGCCCGCTTTCGCCCAGCGCGGTCGTCAGCGCCTCGATCCGGGCATACAGACCGAACAGCACGTCCCCGGCCCGTCGGCCGGACGGGACGACATTGCGGGCCAGCGGCGACGCCCCCCGTCCCCAGCCCCAGAAATTATAATCCTGGCGCTGCCGTTCATAGGCCGCCGACTGCACGGCGTGGCAGAACCCGGCCACCGCCACCAGCGCCCAGACCCAGCCGCCATGACGCGGGGCCAGCGACAGGGCCAGCCCCACATAGACGGCGGCAAAGGTGGCATAGTCGCACACCCCGTCCAGAATCTTGCCAGTCTGCGAATATCGGCCCGTCAGGCGCGCCAGTTGCCCGTCGGCGCCGTCCATGACGTGCCAGACCACCATCAGCATGAAACCGACCAGCACGGCGCGCGGATCGCAGCCATGCAGAAAGCCGGCATGATAGGCGACGCCCGCCAGCAGCCCGGCCGCCATGCCGGCCAGCGACACCGCGTTGGGCGACACGCCCAGCCGCGCGAAACGCCGCGTCAGCCAGGCCGAGGCCGGATGAATGACATACAGGTTGGTCGGCTCTTCGATTTCCGACGTCCGCCTGACCGGATCCGGCTGGGCCACGACTATCCGTCCCTGTTCCATCGCGTCTTCCCGGCTGGGGCGGCCCCCTTCAGAGCGCACCCTGCGCCATCAGGCGTTCGGCCTTGTCATAGGCCACCGGATCGTCGACATCGATCCATAGCCGGCCGCCAATGTCGCACACATGGGCGCGCCGCCAGCGGGCCAGCGTATTCATCGCGCCGGAAATACTGTCCTCGCCTTCCGCCTGACTGCTTTCCAGCGCGTCGAACATGGCCGGCGTGCAGTGGAAGATCCCGGTATCGAACGCATTGAAATCGTCGATCGACTTGCCGATGCGTTCGATCCGGCCGTCCCGGCAGCGCACGCGCGTCACGTCGTCAGGATCGTTCAGCATGCGCGCCACGTCGTAATCGACCCCCAGCGTGACGCTGTCGGGCCGGTGCGGCAGCGACGCCATCAGGCGGTTGATCCCGGGATCGAGCACATGGTCGCACATGGTCAGCAGAAACGCCCCGTCCAGGAACGGACGGGCGCACAGCACGGATACGCCGTTGGCCCGGTCCCAGGCGGGGTTATGCACATGGGTGACGCGCACGCCCTCGCATTCGGCCATGCCGTCCAGGGCAACCTGCAGTTCGCCGCCGCGATAGCCGTTCACGATCACGAATTCATCGACCCCGCCGCGCCGGGCGCGGTCGATGACTTCGGCAATCAGGGGCCGCCCCCGGATGGGCACCAGCGGCTTCAGCGGCCCCTTGTCACGCAGGCGGCTACCCTGCCCCGCGGCGACGATCAGGCATTTCATCAGGCGGGAACGGCCTGGACCGCATAGGTCTCGATAAAGGCCTCGACCAGTTCATGCGCCTCGTCATCGGTGTACTGGACCGGCGGATGCTTGCAGAAATAGGCGCTGGGACCGGCCAGCACGCCGCCGACCCCATGGTCCAGCGCCAGCTTGCAGCAGCGGATCATGTCGATGGCGACCCCGGCCGAATTGGGCGAATCCTGCACCGACAGGCGCAGTTCCAGCTCCATCGGCACATTGCCGAACAACTGGCCTTCCATGCGGATGAAGCAGACCTTGTTGTCGTTCTGCCACGGCACGTAGTCGCTGGGGCCGACATGGATGGTCTCGTCCTCCATGCGCACCTTGGCGACCGCCTGCACGGCCTCGGTCTTCGACGTCTTCTTGGACTCCAGCCGCTGCTGGTTCTTCATGTTCAGGAAGTCGGTGTTGCCGCCGGTATTCAACTGATAGGTGCGCAGCAGCTTCACCCCGCGCTTGGCGAACAGGTCGGTCAGCACGCGATGCACGATGGTGGCGCCAAGCTGCGACTTGATGTCGTCGCCGATGATCGGCAGCCCCTTGGCGGCGAAACGCGACGCGAATTCCGGATCGCTGGCGATGAAGACGGGGATGTTGTTGATGAACCCGACTCCGGCCTCCAGCGCGCACTCGGCATAGAAGCGCGCGGCCTGCTCCGAGCCGACCGGCAGGTAGTTCAGCAGGATCTGCGCGCCGCTGCGGCGCAGTTCGGCGACGATGTCGGCCTTGGTCGACTCGGGCACGTCGGCACGCACGAAGGTACGCTGCGGGTCATACGCCGCCATGTGCTCGGACAGGCCGTCCAGCACCGCGCCCATGCGCACGGTCACGCCGCTGTCGGGCACCTCGGGCTGGAAGGTCACGACGCAGTTCGGACGCGCGAAGATGGCGCGGCTGACATCGGTGCCGACCTTGCGGGCATCGATATCGAACGCCGCCACCACTTCGATGTCCGACGGGCGGTAGCCGCCGAGCGATTCGTGCATCAGCCCCACCACGTCCTCGGCGCCCCGCGCCGGGGTGTAGTAATGCAGGCCCTGGATCAGGGCGCTGGCACAATTGCCGACGCCTGCGATTGCGATGCGGATGCCGCCTTTAGTCTTCATACTCTATATACTCTATCCTGTGTACCATGCCGATAAATGACCGCGCCGCCGTCACCTGGCCGGCGCAACATGTGTCCTGGATTGTCCGCTTGCTGAACGGGCCGATACCGGAGGCGGGGAAGGGCGAATCGTCCAGCCACGTCATGACGCATCGACCCCGACCGGTAAGTCCCGGGCCGGTAAATTCATTATCCCCGGACGGGGGCGCCTGAACGAAAACACAGCCTCCTGTAACGCGCCGGACACCATCCGGGCAAAACCCGACAAGATCAAGGTCCCGCGCCGGCAGGGCCGCAAAATTCGCTCCATTTTCCGCCGATGGCCGGCAATCCGGGCATGCGCCGACGACATTGCCCGTCATCCGCCGCAATCCGACTCGGCAAGATCCGAAACTGTCGCTTTATGTTACACGAACGGATGATCGTGGAGTTAATTCCAGTTCATCTTCCAGGGCAGGAGCCGGCCGTTCCGGAAAATTTTCCCAGGAAAACCGCGAAAATTCCGCCCTGGCGCGTCCGGTCATGTCGTGTCATCCGCAACATAAAATATCGCCAAGCTACATTGTCCCGCTGCAGCGATGGCGCCGATTTACCCGCAGCCGACCGCCGGTCCGCTCATAGCGGCCCCGCTCATGGGTCCCACCCATCAGCCCCACCCATCAGCAATAGCGATCCACGCTCCCGGCCGGTTACATACGGTTTCTTTCCCTGGCCGACCCGGGGCCACACAATCGGGCGACCTGACACTGCACCGCGCGGACCCGATCATGACCCATTCCCGCCTCCTCCTGTGCTGCCTGCTGCTGGCAGTTCCGATGCTGGCCGCCTGCAGCGACGATGGCGGCGATTCCGCCAGTTGCAGCCCTGGGGCCGGCCAGGGCGGAATGGGCAGCCATCATCGCTTCGGCGGCATGGGCAGCGGCATGGGCTTCGGCGGCGGAATGGGCGGCGGAATGGGCGGTGGAATGGGCATGGGGGGCGGCCGGATGGGCGGCATGGGAATGGCCGGCGGAGATTTTTCCGGCGGCACGCCCTGCGGCGGCACGCATGGACGATCCGTCGCGGCCTCCGGCAGCGACGGCGACGGGGCCGGCCACGGCGTGACCATCGGTGACGAACAACCCTGATAGGACAAGCCCGGTCCGGCATGCCTCACAACGCCTTGACCGGACCGGTGCCGTTCCGAACCATCCGCCGTGCCGGACGTTGAAGCGCGTGCCGGCCTGCGGCCGGTATCCGTCATGACGGAGGAACGGACATGAGTGGTTTGAAGGACAAGCTGAAAGGCCATGCCGATACGATGGTCGGCGAGGTCAAGCGCGGCGTCGGCAAGATGACCAACAATCCGGGCCTGGAGGCCCGCGGCACCGCCCAGAAACTGAAGGGCGTGGCCGAGAAGGCCAAGGGAGCGGTCAAGAGCGCGGCGGACAGGTTCTGACGGCCTGACCCCGAACGACTCGCGACAGATGAACCGGCACGGGACCGGACGGCGCCACGCCGCCGGCCCCGCGCGTGCGTCGGCATCCCCAAAGGTTGCCAGGGAGTAGTTTAAGGGAAGTGGTTACCACAGGCCGGCCGGCCCGCTATGATCCCCGCCGTCCCCATTTCCGGGACATCTTCCCCAGCCCTCTTCGTCAAT
Organism: Nguyenibacter vanlangensis; assembly: GCF_013376155.1. Classification (GTDB taxonomy): domain Bacteria; phylum Pseudomonadota; class Alphaproteobacteria; order Acetobacterales; family Acetobacteraceae; genus Gluconacetobacter; species Gluconacetobacter vanlangensis. The sequence continues at coordinate 1,611 of NZ_JABXXP010000106.1, read as the reverse complement.
GACGGGATGAACGATGCCGGATACGTCTCCTTTCCAGCCCCGCCCGATCGACGGCGTGATCTTCGACATGGACGGGCTGCTGCTGGACAGCGAGACCCTGGCGAACGAAGCGCTGGTCGGCGCCGGGGCCAGCCTGGGCGTCGACATCCCGCCCGCCTTCTGCCGGCGGCTGGTCGGCGTGCCGGCCGATGGCTGCCGCGCCCTGGTGCGCGAGGCGTACGGCCCCGATTTCCCGCTGGAGACGTTCTTCGCCCGGCAGGAAGCCCATCTCAGCGCCCTCGTCGCGGCCGGACGCCTCGTGCTGAAGGCCGGCGTGGAACCGCTGCTGGATTATCTGGACCGGCAATGCCTGCCCCGCGCGATCGCCACCTCGTCCAGCCGGTCCCGCACCGACCATCATCTGGCGCAAGTCGGGCTGGACCGGCGGTTCGATGCCATCGTCACCCGCGACGACGTCACGCGGGGCAAGCCCGACCCCGAACCCTACCTGACCGCCGCGCGGCGCATCGGCCAGGCGCCGGAACGCTGCCTGGCGCTGGAGGATTCGCACAGCGGCGCGCGCGCCGCCCATGCGGCGGGGATTCCGGTGATCGTCGTGCCCGACCTGCTGGACCCGACCGAGGATATCCGCGCCAAGGCCCTGGCCGTCATGGACGATCTGCATGCCGTGCTGGACTATGTCCGCCACGCCCGCGCCGCCCATCCGTCATAGCGACCCCGCCCCGTCACAGCGGCAGGTCGCGCCGGTCGCAGATCGCCTCCATCGCCATGTAGGACGTGACCGTATCCAGTTCGACCTGCGCGATCAGCCGCTGATAGATCTCGTCGAACGCGTTCATGTCCGTGGCCACGACCTTCAGCATGTAGTCGTACTCGCCGGCGATGCGATAGAAATCGATCACGTTCGCAATGGCGGTGACCGCATTGCGGAAACGCTCCAGCCATTCGCGCGAATGATGGCGCGTGCGCACCAGCACGAAGACGGTCAGCCCCAGCCCCAGCGCCGCCGGATCCAGCCGCACGGTCTGGTGCCGGATCAGCCCGCGCTCGCGCAGCGCATGCAGCCGCCGCCAGCACGCATTCTGCGACAGCCCCACGATATCGGCCAGCTCACGTTGCGACAGCGCGGCATCCCGTTGCAGGGCCCGCAGCAATGACAGATCAAAACGATCCAGTTTCTCGTCCATACCCGATCATATGACCCAAAATATCCCGTTTCAACGCAGAGAATGATAAAGTTTCCTCGCCATTTCCCGCCTAATTTCACCTCGGATCATATCGCACGCGGACCATGACGGGATGGATGACAGGATGCCGGACCAGCAGAACCCTTTCGCCACGTTCACCGCCTCATTGCAGGCGCATGACCTGGCGGCCCTGCGGGACGGGGTGATCGGCGAAGGCGCGCCGATCGACGGTCCGTTCGGCGTCCGGCCGCTGCTCTATGCCGACTACGTGGCCTCGGGCCGGGCACTGCGGCAGATCGAGGATTTCGTGCTGACGCGCATCCTGCCCTATTACGCCAACAGCCATACCGAGGCCTCGTTCTGCGGGCAGCAGGCCAGCCGCCTGCGCCGGGCGGCACGGGCCGAAATCGCCCGGCTGTGCGGC
>NZ_JABXXP010000105.1 GCF_013376155.1 Nguyenibacter vanlangensis | reverse complement strand
CGCAGGCGGTGCTGGGCGTGCGGCCCGCGCGGGCGGCGCTGCCGGCGCATCCGCGTTTTCGGCTGATGTTCGTCAATCATGTGACGACCAATCCGTTCTTTACCGCGACGCAGTACGGCATCCAGGACGCGGCCGAGCTGGTGGGCGCGGACACGCAATGGACGGGATCGGAGAACAGCATCGCGGCGGAGATGATCAGCGCGATCAATGCCGCGATCGCCGCGAAAGCCAGCGCCATCGCCGTGAGCCTGGTCGATCCGCATGCCTTCAACGAGCCGGTCGCGCGGGCGCTGGCGGCGGGGATTCCGGTCTTCGCCTATAATGCCGACGCGCCGGCCGGGTCGGGCAACAAGCGGCTGGCCTATATCGGGCAGGACCTGTTCAAGGCCGGGCAGATGATGGGCCAGCGCATCCTGGACCTGGTGCCGGGGGGACGGGTCGCGCTGCTGATCGCGACGCCGGGGCAGTTGAACATCCAGCCGCGCATCGACGGCGCGCAGGACGTGCTGCGCAAGAGCGGGCGGTCCTATCAGATCGACATCGTCGCCACCGGGGCGACGGTGAACGAGGAATTATCCAAGGTCAAAGCCTATTACCTGGGCCATCAGGACGTCAAAGGCCTGTTTTCGGTCGATGGCGGTACCACGCAATGCGTGGCCGAGACGATGGAACAGTACGGGCTGGCGGCGAAGGGCGTGCGGGGCGGCGGGTTCGACCTGCTGCCGCGCACATTGCACCTGATCGATGCCGGGCACCTGGATTTCACCATCGACCAGCAGCCCTATCTGCAGGGATTCTACACCGTGATGGAAATGTACGCCTATCTGATCTCGGGCGGGCTGGTGGGGCCGGCGGAGATCAATACCGGCCTGAAATTCGTGACCAAGGGGAATGTCGCGCCCTATCTGGCGACCAAGACCCGCTACGAGGGAAGTTCCAGCGCCGCGCAGCTTATCGCGCGGTCAGGAGCGATCCAGTCGTAGGCCTGTCCGGGAATGCGTGCTGGCGGCGGTCCGACGCGCCAGCCCACAGGCCCGGAGCGGGATAGGAGAATTCTTCTTTTTCTGAAGAAAAAGAAGCAAAAAGACTTTTGATCGTTTTGGGGAGTTTGCCTGTGTCGGCAAGGTTTTCCCAAAAAAATCAAAAGTCTTTTTGGTTCTTTTTTTCAAAAAAGAACAGGAACGCTTTCGGGTCGGCGTTGGGGAACATAATACGATGTCGCGTATCCTTGGTGGGCTGCTGAAATGGCGTGAGGCGAGCGTCATCGTGGTGGCCGTGGTGCTGGCGGTGTATTTCCAGATCGCCAATTCCAGTTTCCTGTTTTCCAATGACTCGGTGCAGAACCTGTCGCAGTTCGTGGCGCCCGTCGCGATCATCGCCTGTGGCGAGGTGATGCTGATGATCGGCGGCGAGATCGATCTGTCGGCCGGGATGGTGTACGCGCTGGCGCCGTTCCTGATGTATTTCCTGGCGCAGGCCGGCCTGCCCTATCCGCTGGCGGTGCTGGGCGCGCTGGCCGGCGCGGCCCTGGTGGGGGCGCTGAACGGTTTCGTGACCGTGATGCTGGACGTGCCGTCCTTCGTCACCACGCTGGGCACGCTGTTCCTGCTGAACGGGCTGACGCTGACGATTTCGGCCGGCACGCCGGTCGAAGTGGAAGCCGGGCGGCGGCTGGCCTGGCTGCTGGGCCGGGCGGGCTATGCCGAGTTCGCCTGGGCGCTGGCCATCGTCGCGGTGATGCATTTCATGCTGCGCAACACGCGCTGGGGGCTGCACACCATCGCGGCCGGGGCGAACCCGACCGGGGCCAGCGAGGCCGGAATCCGGACGCGCCGGCTGAAGGTCGGCAATTTCATCCTGTGCGGCGCGCTGTCCGGGCTGACCGGCATTCTGGAGGCGTTCCGCATTGCGTCGATCGATCCGACGGCGGGAGGGACGCATATCATGTTCCTGGCCGTGGCGGCGGCGGTGATCGGCGGCACGCCGCTGGCCGGCGGGTCGGGCACGATCGCGGGCGCGATGGTCGGGGCGATCGTGCTGGGCATCCTGAATGACGGGTTCACGCTGATCGGGATCAATGCCTTTACCTTCGACCTGATCCTGGGCGCGGCCATTCTGGTGGCCATGCTGTTCAACATCCATATCGGCCGTTTCCGGCGCCGTCTGTCCGTGTCATGAGGCATGGCCGGGACATTGGCGCGGGTCACGCCGGGAGGGAGACCGCCATGCGGAACCTGCCATGACGACGCCCATCGCGACGACGCCCGGGGCGGCGCCCGTCATCCCCCCCGCGGAGAGAGCCCGGATGGAGGCGGCCGGGCCGGAGATGCTGCGGGCGGAGAACATCGTCAAGGTTTTCGGGCCGATCACGGCGCTGGACGGTGTGTCGATGTCGCTGCGCCGGGGTGAGGTCCTGGGCATTCTGGGCGATAACGGCGCCGGCAAGTCGACGCTGATGAAGATCCTGACCGGCTATCAGCCGCCGAGTTCGGGCAGGCTGTTCGTCGAGGGGGTGGAGACCCGCCTGCGGTCGGTGGACCATGCGCGCGCGCTGGGCATCGAATGCGTCTATCAGGACCTGGCGCTGGCCAATTCTCTGTCGGTCTACCACAACATTTTTCTCAATCGGGAAATCCTCTATCCCGGCCTGCATGTCCTGAACAACCGCGCGATGCGGCGCGAGGCGGCGCGGTGCCTGGAGGAGATTGGCGTATACGTGCCGTCGGTCGAAGCCGAGGTGGGATCGCTGTCGGGCGGGCAGCGCCAGGCGATCGCGATCGCCCGCGCGGTATATGGCAAGGCGCGCATCCTGCTGCTGGACGAGCCGCTGGCGGCGATGGGGGCGCGCGAGGCCGCGCTGATTATCGAGCTGATCCAGCGGCTGAAGCGCGAGAATGCGATCTCGATCGTCATGATCATGCATAATTACGCGCAGACGCTGGATATCGCCGACCGGATCATGCTGATGCAGCGGGGGCGCGTGACCTATGAAAACGCGGCAAGCGCGACGTCGGTGCCGGAGCTGATGGCGATCGTGCGGCGGGAATACCAGCATTTCCAGGCGCACCGGCAGGAGAGCGCGTGAGGTTGGGGTTTTCGTCTTCTTCGCCGCTGTAAACGCAAAGTCCTGTTGTCGCCTCTCTCAAAATAGACGTGCCACTTGCGAACGGAGGCTGGGTGCCGGCCATCCCGCAAGCAGCGTCGTCGTTTCCATCGGACTTGGCTGCGGCGCGAGCGGACGGTCCGGCGCATTGGCCGGCTCGAAGAGCGAGGGCCTGGAAAGGCGTGGCAACAACGGAATTTTGCTGACGAGGATATATATGTTGTGTAAACACAACATATATAAGGAGTAGAGCGCGTGCATAATCGGATTGCGATGTTTCGTGCCGAGCGCGGTCTGACTCGACGTGCTCTGGCCGAGGCGGTCGATGTCAATCCGCAGACCATCGGCTATCTTGAGCGCGGCGATTACAAGCCGAGCCTGGAACTGGCCCTGAAGATTTGCCGCGTCCTGGGCGTCGAGGTGGAAATGGTATTCTCACTCGAACCGTTCGAATCCGTTGCGGCGCAGATGCGGCGCGCGATGAGGAACAGCGCCTGATATATTGAGGGCATATTGTGATCGACGCCGACCGCAGATGTAAAGCCCCGTCCCTGGACGGGGAATATTCCGGGGATGAGAGTTGATGGGACCCGTCAATCCATGGTCGAAGCCCGATCGCTCGATTGGGGCCATTCTGGATGTTCCGGCGAAAGCCTTTGCACGGCGCCTGGAATGGATCGCAGGGCCGTTCCTCGCCGAGATTCAGGACACGAAGCCCGATCCTGCGTCTATCCGCTATCGCTGGCGGCCTGCCGTGATCTTGTTGCTGACATTCGTCGATCTGGCCTGGCTGTCGAACAGCCCGCGACTTTCGCCGGCACTGTTCCTCTATGTCGAACTCGGTCTCTCATTATGGTCGAGCAGGCTCGTCTACAAGATCATGTTGGTCACGGGGCCCGTCTATGAGCAGGACGAGCGCCAGAGGGCGCTGGCGGCTGCCGCACGGGAGAAAGGACTGATCGGGGCGCTGCTGCTGACATACAGCGGATTAATAGAGTTGTTGTACCAACTCCTTCGGGCAGCGCGATTCCGGGTGGACTCCGTGCTGCCCTACCTTGCGATCGAAATAGCGGTGCTCCTGACGGCAACGACCGTCGTCTACCAATGTATCCGCCTGCTCTACCTGTCCTGGGCGGAACAACCCATTCCGGATTTGGAATAATTCCGGACGTTCAAAGCTGGATGATGGCGCAGAACGATCACCCTGCCGTACGCCTGCACGAACTCTCTCCTGGCATTGGTGGACCGTGCAGAGACGCTTATCCCCTCTCCTGGGCCGCCGTCTGGGCTGCCGCATGGCGGATTGCGCGGGCCATGGCCTCGACGCCGTTGCCGCGATTGGTCGAGAGGGCTTGGACCAGGCCCAGGTCGCGCAGGAAGCCCGGATCGGTCGCGAGGATTTCGTCGGGCGTGCGGCCGGAATAGACGCGCAGCAGCAGGGCGACCAGACCGGAGACGATGGCGGCGTCGGATGCGCCGGCGAAATAGAGCGCGCCGTCGCGGGTTGCGGATTCGAGCCAGACCTGGCTCTGGCAGCCGGGGACGCGATGCGCGTCATTGGTCCATTCGGCGGGGAAAGGCGGCAGCTTGCGCCCGAGTTCGATGATGTACTGGTAGCGCTGCATCCAGTCGTCGAACAGCGCCAGCTCGTCGCCGATCGTGGCGATCGCGGCGGCGGCGGTTTCGTCCTCGGGTCTGACGAAGGGGTCGGTCACGGCGGTCATGGAGCAATCCTGTGGCGCCACCGGCCCGTCCGGTCAAGACGGGACGGGCCGGGACGGGACGGTGGCGCCATGCCTGCCGGCCCGTCGCCCGCCCGGCCTTGGAGCCGTTCGGGACTGCGGGCGGCGCGCCCGAACACCGCCGGCGCGCGGTCCCGGGCGGGTTTAGAGGATGAAGCGGCTGAGATCGCCCTTTCGGGCCAGGGGGGCGACCTTGTCCTGCACGTCGGCGGCGGTGATGTGCACGGTCTGGCCGGAGCGGTCGGCGGCGGAGAAGGACACGTCCTCGAGCATGCGTTCGAGCACCGTGGCCAGGCGGCGCGCGCCGATATTCTCGATCCGTTCGTTGATGTCGGCGGCGAGTTCGGACAGGGCGTCCACCGCGCCGTCGGAGAAATCGAGGGTGACGCCCTCGGTTTCCATCAGGGCGGTATATTGCTTGAGCAGCGAATGTTCGGGCTCGGTCAGGATGCGGCGCAAATCCTCGCGGGTCAGCGGCGCGAGTTCGACGCGGATCGGCAGGCGGCCCTGCAGTTCGGGCAGCAGGTCGGAGGGCTTGGCGATATGGAACGCGCCCGAGGCGATGAAGAGGATGTGGTCGGTCTTGACCGGGCCGTATTTGGTCGAGACCGTCGTGCCCTCGATCAGCGGCAGCAGGTCGCGCTGTACGCCCTCTCGGGAGACGTCGCCGCCGCGGAAGCCGCTTTCCGAGGAGCGGGCGCAGACCTTGTCGATCTCGTCGAGGAAGACGATGCCGTGATCCTGGGCGTGCGCGACGGCTTCGCGGGTCAGCGCGTCGTTGTCGAGCATCTTGTCCGCTTCCTCACGCGTCAGGGCCTCGCGCGCGGCGGCGACGCTCATGCGGCGGCGCTGGGGCACGCGGTTCATCAGCCCCTTCATCATGTCGGAGAAATTGATCACCGTGCCCGGGGTCATGTTCGGCAGGTCGCCGAGCGCCGCCGCCCCCTGGGTGTCGGCGACGGCGATCTCGACCTCCTTGTCCTCAAGCTCGCCCTGGCGGAGCATGCGGCGGAACTTGCCCTTGGTGTCGGCCGACGCGCCCTCGCCCACCAGGGCGTCGACCAGGCGGTTTTCGGCGGCGTGCTCGGCGCGGGCCTGCACGTCGCGCCGGCGCAGGTCGCGCAGCATGGTCAGCGAGACCTCGACGAGGTCGCGGATGATGCTTTCCACGTCGCGGCCAACATAGCCGACCTCGGTGAACTTGGTGGCCTCGACCTTGAGGAACGGGGCCTGGGCCAGGCGGGCCAGGCGGCGGGCGATCTCGGTCTTGCCGCAGCCGGTGGGGCCGATCATCAGGATGTTCTTCGGCACGACCTCGTCGCGCATCCCCTCGGGGAGTTGCGCGCGGCGCCAGCGGTTGCGCAGCGCGATCGCGACGGCGCGCTTGGCGTCGGCCTGGCCGATGATGAAGCGGTCGAGTTCCGAGACGATTTCACGGGGGGAATGGTTGGGGACGTCCATTACGCTTTGGCCTCGTCCGTATCCTGGCCCAATGTTTCCAGGATCACGGAATGATTGGTGAAGACGCAGATCTCGCCGGCGATGCGCATGGCGCGGCGCGCGATGTCGGCGGCCGACAGCCCGTCGATTTCGGCCAGGGCGCGGGCGGCGGAGAGCGCGTAATTGCCGCCGGAGCCGATAGCGATGATCCCGTCCTCGGGTTCCAGCACATCGCCGTTGCCGGTGAGGGTGAAGGCGCGTTCGCGGTCGGCCACGGCCATCATCGCCTCGAGCCGGCGGAGATAGCGGTCGGTGCGCCAGTCCTTGGCCAGTTCGACGCAGGCGCGTTCGAGCTGGTTGGGGAAACGTTCGAGCTTGGCCTCGAGCCGTTCGAGCAGGGTGAAGGCGTCGGCGGTGGCGCCGGCGAAGCCGGCCAGGATCTCGCCCGCCGGGCCGATGCGCCGGACCTTGCGGGCGTTGCCCTTGATGACGGTGTTGCCGAGCGTCACCTGGCCGTCGCCGGCCATGGCCACCTGGCGGCCGCGGCGCACGCACAGGATGGTCGTCCCGTGCCAGCCGATGGGATCATGGTGGGTGCTGTGTATGGTCTGCATGACTGGAACAGATAAGCCGTCCGCCGCGCAGGACAAGGGTGGGAACTGGATTACCCTTTTCCGAACCCCGGTGGGGTCGGAAACGTGGGCTGGTGAGCGAGAGTGCCGCGTAGCGGCACGGCCGGCGTGGGTTTGCGAGCATCGCAGCGCAGCGGCCTTGTGGGCCATGAGCAGCGAAGCGCAGCAAACGCGCGTCGGATCGCCGCCAGCCCACGTTTCCGACCCCACCGCCGTTTATGATCCTATGGCGCGGGCTATGTATTCGGACAGTTCGGCCTGTGTGAATGGCTTGCGCAGGATCAGGGCGTCGTCCGGCAGGTCGGCATTGTCGGCGTAGCCGGTCAGGAACAGGATGGGGGTGCCCGGATAGCGGGCGCGGATGCGGCGGGCGGCTTCCTCGCCGCCCATCCGGGGCATCATGACGTCCATCACCACGAGGTCGGGGATGTCAGGTTCCATGTCGGAGAGGCGGGACAGGGCGGCCTCGCCGCCCGCCGCCTCGATCGTGCGGTGGCCCATGCCGCGCAGGAAGCCGGCGGTGACCGCGCGGACCG
>NZ_JABXXP010000104.1 GCF_013376155.1 Nguyenibacter vanlangensis | reverse complement strand
CGCCGGCCTCGTCGCGGCAGCGCTCGACCACCAGCGTCCGATCCGTCGGCAGCACGCCGGTCGCCGCACGCTGCGCGTCGACGAGCGCACGCATGTTGGCGATCGCGTTCGTGTTCAGCCCGGCCGCCCGCAACCTCGTCTCCGGCGGGGGAACGGTATCGTCGTCTCTGGTTTCTTCGCGCATTCCGGCGTCGAGCGCGGCCAGGAAGGCGCCGATTGCTTCCCCCAGTTCGGCGGGCCGCCGCACGCCATCGCCGTGCCAGAAAGGTAGCCGCGCCGAGCGGCCCGGCGCCGGCGTCACGATAACCTGGTCGTTGGTGATCTGTTCGATGCGCCAGGACGTCGTGCCGAGTGTGATGATGTCGTTCACCCGGGATTCGTAGACCATCTCTTCATCGAGTTCCCCGACGCGGCGCGACCCGGCCCGTTCCTCGCCCTCAGGGAGGACGACGGCAAACATTCCCCGGTCGGGAATGGTGCCGCCGCTCGTGACGGCAAGCTGCAAGGCGCCGGGACGCGGCGTCAGGACCCCGGTCTCGCGGTTCCAGACCAGGCGGGGGCGGAACGCGGCGAAATCGTTGGAGGGATAGCGCCCGGCGAGCATGTCGAGCGTCGCATCGAACGCGGCGCGCGGCAGGGTCCGGAAAGGCGCGGCGCGGCGCACCGCCGCATACCAGTCCTCGACGGCTACAGGTGAGACGGCGACCGCCGCCACCGTCTGCTGGGCCAGCACGTCGAGCGGGTTGCGAGGCGGGTCGATCGCCTCGATACGGCCGGCGCGCATGGATTCGACGGTTACGGTGGCATCGACCAGATCGCGCCGCGTGCGGGGATAGACCAACCCGGATGACGCGCCGCCGACCTGATGTCCGGCGCGGCCTACCCGTTGCAGGCCACTCGCCACCGATGGGGGCGCTGCAACCTGGATCACCAGATCGACCAGCCCCATATCGATGCCGAGTTCCAGGCTCGACGTCGCGACGACGCAGCGTAGATCGCCGGATTTGAGGGCGTCTTCGATCTCGCGGCGCTGCTCTTTCGAGACCGAGCCATGATGCGACCGCGCGAGCAGCGGCGGCACGCCCGTCGATCGCTTTTCGGTGCTGCCGGAGGCCGACGCGTAATGGACGGGCGGCTCGGCATTCGGCATGAGCGGCGCGTCTTGCGCGAATCGCTCGGCATAGAGTTCGTTAAGCCTTGCCGTGAGCTTCTCGGCAAGGCCGCGCGAATTGGCGAAGACGATTGTCGCCCGCTGGGCCAGGATCTTATCGAAGATGCTGGCTTCGACATGAGGCCAGATCGAGCCGCCTCGTGCGCTCCGTTCCTCATCGCCGGCCTGGCCGCCCGATGCCGCCAGGTCGCCCATGTCCTTGACCGGCACCACGATCTTCAGATCGAGCCGGCGGCTCGAGGGCGGATTCACGACCGTGACCGGCTGCGCCCCACCCAGGAATTGCGCCACCCGATCGACCGGGCGCACGGTCGCCGACAATCCGATCCGCTGGGCTGGCGTGGCCAGCAACGCGTCCAGACGCTCCAGGCTCAGCGCCAGATGCGCACCGCGCTTGGTGTCGGCCACCGCATGAACCTCGTCGACGATCACGGCCTGTATGCCACGCAGCGTCTCGCGCGCCTTCGAGGTCAGCATCAGATAGAGTGACTCGGGCGTGGTGATGAGAATGTCGGGAGGGCGGCGCAGCAGCCCCGCCCGTTCGGCCGCAGGGGTATCGCCGGTACGCATGCCGACAGTGATCTCGACGGGTGCGTCACCGCGCCGCTCCCGCTCCACTCCAACGCCATGGAGCGGGATTCGCAGATTGCGCTGCACGTCGGCGCCGAGCGCTTTGGCCGGCGAGATGTAGAGAATGCGTGTCGCCGCCCTTGCTTCGGGCGTCGTTGACCCGGGTGCCGTCTCTGCGGCAATCTCCGCCTCACGCTCGCGGAAAAGCCGGTCGATCGCATGCAGGAATGCGGCCAGGGTCTTGCCCGAACCGGTCGGCGCGATCACCAGTGCGTTTTCCCCGGCGCTGATGACCGCCCAGGCTGCCGCCTGCACCGCGGTCGGACACGCGAACGCCGCGTCGAACCATGCGCGGGTCGCGGGGGCGAACCTTGTAAGCGGGTCGGCATTCGGGGTTTTCCTTCGGGGCGTCATTCCGCAGGTCGGTTCTTTCTGCTTTTCAGCGGCCGTCTCGATGGCAACTTTAAAACGTTATATCGCCGCGCATAACGGATATGGAAAGCGGTGCTTGCGTGCCCCCGCGACCATTTCCACGAGAGGTCCGCGAGCGTGCGGTGCGTCTGGTGTTGGAGCAGCGGGGCAAGCATGCGACGCAATGGGCGGCGATCTGCGCGATGGCGGCCAAGATTGGCTGCTTGGGCGAGATGCTACGCAGTTGGGTGCGCCAGACCGAGCGCGACAGGGGGGGGCGCGTCCGGGCCGACGACAGCCGAGAGCGAGCGGGTCAAGGCCCTGGAACGCGAGGTTCGCGAACTGCGACAGGCCAACGAGATCCTGCGCAAGGCATAGGCTTATTTTGCGATGGCGGAGTTCGACCGCCGACCCAAGCCATGATCGCCTTCATCGATCAGCACCGCCGGGGTCGAGCCGATCGCGCGTGTTCTGCCGATCGCCCCATCGACCTATCACGAGCATGCCGCGTGCGTGTGATTCGCAGCGGTTGCCGGCCCGCGAGCAGCGCGATGCCAGGCTGCGTGACGACATCCGGCGGATACACGCGGAGAACTTCAGCGCCTACGGCGTGCGCAAGGTCTGGCGCCAGTTGCTCCGCGAGGGTGTCACGGTCGCCCGATGCCTTCGCTCGGCGGATCGTCGGCTGGCGGGTGTCGCGCGACATGAAGTCGGACTTCATCCTTGATGCGCTCGAGCAGGCGCAGGCGATCACTCCTGCTTTTCCAAGAACCGCGACCGGTTGCCGGCGGGCGAGATCGCGGCAAGTTTCTCGCTGCTATCCTGGAGCAGCAACGGGTCAGGCAGCTTCTGTCCAGCGAGTATTTTTCGGTCGACGGCACCCTGATCGATGCCTGGGCCGGTATGAAAAGCTTTCGCCGCAAAGATGATATCGAACCACCCGGCGGCGATGGCCGCCGTAATGCGGAGGCCGATTTCCGAGGCGGTGGCCGGAAGCAAGCGCTTTTCGCTTCCGGCCGGTCGCCCCGAGCGTCAGAGAAGACCCTCGAGCGCCGGGACGTATTTCGTCGGCGAGAACTCGATAATCTCATAGTCCGCGATGCCAAGCAGGTGGAACGGGTCTTCGGCCAGAATGGCGTCCAGCCGCTCGCGAGAGACTTTCCCGCTGGCAAGGATGACGCCGCCCGTGCGCGGAGTCTTTGCGCCGGAGGCAAGGAAGATCCCTTCGGCGTAATAGCGGTCCAGATAGTCCCGATGCGGTACGATCTGCGCCTCGATTTCCTCGACCGGCTTCCGGTAGCTCAGGCTGACGATGAACATGGACGGGTTCCTCCCTCTGTTTGCCGGCAAGGATGCGCCGATACGGGGGAAGTGCCAAGTCCGGATGGCTTTGCCTCGCGCCGAGAGGGATGCGCGCCTTTGGCGCCGCCCTCGATCGTCAGGCGAGACGATCCTTGATCCGGTAATACAGGCCAACGGCCGGCATAAGGGAAGCGGCAATGCCATAGGCCGGGATCTTGTGCCATGGCGCATTCCAGATCGGGATCGCGACTGTCTCGCCGGCGAGCTTCCGGCCCAGCAATTGTCCCAGATGGACCGACATCTGCACGCCATGGCCACTGAGGCCCATGGCGTAATAAATCCCCTCCCATTCGCCGGCATGGGGCAGGCGATCGACGCTCATATCCACGTTCCCGCCCCAGCAATAGGCGACGGGCGTGTCCTGCAGCGCCGGAAAGATCTCGGTCATCGCGCGATGCAGGATCTGCCCGCATTTGACGTCCGACGCCGCGCTGGATTGCGAGAAATTGGCGCGTCCGCCGAAGATCAGGCGGCCATCGGCGGTGGTGCGGAAATAATTATGGATATAGCGCGTGGTAACGACATTCCGACCGCCCGGCAGGATATGAGCCAGCAGCGCGTCCGGCAGGGGCGCCGTGGCGACGATAAAACTGCCCACCGGCATGATCCGGCGGCGGAACCAGTTCGGTGCCCGGCGACTGGTACCGGTGGCCAGCAGCACCTTCCGGGCCCGGATCGCGCCCAGCGCGGTCACGATCTCGTGGCCCCCGGCGGTCCGGCGCAAGGCGGTCATCGGCGTATGCTCGAAGATCCGTGCCCCCGCCGCCATGGCCGCCCGCGCCAGCCCGGCTCCGAAGCGGCCGACATGCATCTGCGCGCTCTTGCGGTAGAGAATGCCGCCCTGGAACGCGGGGGTGCCGATTTCCGCCGCCACCGCGTCGCGATCGAGAAAATCCGTCTGCGGGTCGGCGTGTCGCGCCAGTGCCGCCTGGTCGGCGCGCAGGACCTCGCGATGCTTGGCGGTCCAGGCGACTTTCAGCTTGCCGCAGCGGCGAAAATCGCATTCCAGCGCCGCGTCGGCCACCAGGCGTTCCACCGTGTCCACGGCGTCGTCGAAGAAGCGGTACAGCGCGACCGCATGGTCCAGCCCATGGGTCGCGGCCAATGCCTGGAAACTGCCGGCCGTGCCGTTATTGACATGCCCGCCATTGCGGCCCGAGGCATGGCAGGCGATCATGTCGGCTTCCAGTACCACGACCGACAGGCCGCGCGTCGCCAGAGCATGCGCGGCGGACAGACCGGTGAAGCCACCGCCCACCACCACCGCGTCCGCGGTCGAGGGAAAGGCGTCATGCGGCGTTCCCTGGGGGGACGCGGCGGTGTCGAGCCAGTAGGAAGTGAGTTTCATCGCGTGGTCCGCTCGGGCAGGTCGGAAAGGGAACCGGCGGCAAGGTGCGCCGGGGGCCGGGGTGTATCGTCCAGGCGCAGACCCGTGGTCTCCGGCGCCCAGCGCCAACTGATCAGCAGGCCGAGCAGCATGCAGCTTGCGGCGACCAGCATCATCGCCTGCATGCCGAACCGGGCATAGCCGACGGGCAGCAGGAATGTGCCGAACGCGGCACCCAGCCGGCTGAACGAGCAGGCCAGGCCCATGGCGGTGGCGCGGATGGCGGTCGGGAACAGTTCGTTCGGATAGACGAACTGCAGGCCCGATCCGGCGGCCTCGGCGACCGAATAGAGGGTGAAGCCCAGGAACACCGCCCATTCCGCCGGGGCCGGGGCGGCGCCCAGCAGCAGCAGGCCCGCCAGGCTGACGGCGAACGTGCTCATCAGCAGCGGCCGCCGGCCGACCCGGTTGATCAGCCCCAGCGAGACCGGCAGGATCCCCAGCACGGTCAGGCCGGTCAGGATAAACGATCCCAGCAGCGCGCCCGGCACGTGATATTGCGTCAGCAACTGCGCCTGGAGCGTATGGATGGCAAAGCCCGGCGCGCTCTGCAGGATCCAGAAGGCGCTGACGAACAGCAGGGGCCCGCGATAGCGCGAACGCAGGATCTGCATCACCGACAGGGCGCCCTGGCTTTCCTGCCCCAGCGAAAGATCCGCGCGCAGATGGCGGCGGACGACGGCGCGCGCCTCTTCGATCCGGCCCTGCTGGGCCAGCCAGCGAGGGGATTCCGGCAGTCCGGCCCGCATCAGGAACAGCAGCAACGCCGGTACGGCGCTGGAGGCGAGGCCGGCGCGCCAGAAATCGTCCCCCAGCAGCGACAGCAGATAGCCGACGGCATAGCTGGCGGTATAGCCCACCCACCAGGACAGGATCAGGCCCGACAGGATCGGGCCGCGCCAGGCGCGGGGCATGAATTCGGTCACATAGGCGGTGGCGATCGGATAGTCCGCCCCGACCGCCACTCCCAGCAGGAAGCGCAGCAGGACCAGCGTCGCCAGGTCCGGGCACGCGGCCTGCAGCAGCGAAAGGACGACAAAGGCCGCGATATTGAGGGTGAAGAGCGGCTTGCGCCCCAGCCGGTCGGCCACCACCCCGCCCAGCGTGCCACCCGCCAGCACCCCCAGCAGGGCCGAGGCGCCGACCAGGCCGATGCCGCCGCTGGACAGATGCCGATCCTGTACCAGGCTGGGAAGAGCGATGCCGACGATGCCGAGGATATAGCCGTCGCAGAACGGGCCGCCCGCCGCGACCGCCGCCAGCCGTGCGTGAAAGGGTGTCGGCGGCAGGTCGTCCAGCGTGCGCACCGGGCCAGGGGTGGATGGGCCAGGGGCGGAAGGGCAGGAGGTGGATGGGCAGGAGGCGGCCGCCATGCTGTTCAAACGTTCGGCCGGTCCGGACCGCGGAAGCGGCCGATATGAAAGGCGTCGATCGGCACGCTGGTTTTTCCGGTCGCGATCAGTTCCGCCATGGCATGGCCGACCCCCGGGCCAAGCTGGAATCCATGTCCGCAGAAGCCGAAGGCGTAGAACAGCCCGGCCACCCCGGCACTGGGGCCCATCACCGGGATGTCGTCGTCCAGATAGGCTTCCACCCCCGACCAGGTGCGGATCACCCGCAGCCGCGCGATGTCCGGCAACAGCCGCGCCAGGTGCGGCATCTGGCGGATCGTGTTCAGCGGGTCCAGCGGCGCGCGCTTCGTCACCAGGTTGGCGTCGGTCCGCCTGCCGCCGCCGAAGACGATGTTGCCGCGCGCCACCTGGCGCAGATAGACGCCTTCCTCGGTCACGTCGGAGGCGAAGCCGATGACCGGCCCGATCCGATAGGGCACCGGTTCAGTCACGCCCATCTGCGGTCCGCGCGGAATCAGGCGCAGATGATCGCCGAAGGTCGCGGCCATGGCCTGCGCCCAGGCGCCGGTGGAAATCTGCAGCAGCGGGGCGCGAAAGACGCCCTGTCCGCGTGTCTCGATGACGAAATCCTCGCCGTCCTTGCCGATGCCGGTGACTTCGGTTTCTTCCAGCACGTGCGCGCCGGCGCGCCTGGCCGCCCGGCCGAAGGCGGGTGCGGCCAGGCGCGGATTCGCGTGGCCGTCCGCGGGCGAGAACGAGACGGTATGCACGTCGGGCGCCAGCATGGGAAAGCGGGCCCGCGCGGCATTGCCGCTGAGCAGCTCCAGTTCCAGCCCATAGGGCCGGCAATCGGCGGCGTAGCGTTCCAGGCGGGCGGCGTTGTCCTCGGTAAAGGCGACGCGGATATGCCCCGAAGGCAGGAATTCCGCATCCTCGCCGATCAGTTCTGGCAGGCGCCCCCACAGGTCGCGCGACAGGTTGGAAAGGGGCAATTGCGGCAGAAAGCGGCCCTGGCGGCGGACATTGCCGAAATTCACGCCGCTGGCCGCCTGGCCGATCAGGTCGCGTTCCAGCAGAATCACGGACAGGCCGTGCCGGCGCAGGAAGAAGGCGGTCGCCGCCCCCATGAAGCCGCCGCCGACGATCACGACGTCGGCACGGCGCGGCGCGGCGGACAGAGCGCGGCTCATGGCACGATCCTGCTGTCGAGCGGCAGCGGCTTGAC
>NZ_JABXXP010000103.1 GCF_013376155.1 Nguyenibacter vanlangensis | reverse complement strand
GCAGGCCGTCTATGTCATCGGCACGGAAGTCCCCGTTCCCGGCGGCGCGGCGGAGGCCCTGGACCATCTGCGGCCTACGGACCCGGACGCGGCCGGGGCGACGCTTGCGGTACACCGGGCGCTTTTCACCCGCACGCTCGGCGCGGAGGCCTGGTCGCGGGTGATCGGGCTTGTCGTCCAGCCGGGCGTGGAGTTCGGGGTGGAAGAGGTGGCCATTTACGACCGCCCCCGTGCGCGCGCCCTGTCGGCCACCCTGGGGGCGATGCCGGGGCGGATTTTCGAAGCCCATTCCACGGACTATCAGCCTCTTCCCGCCTTGCGGGCGCTGGTGGAGGACGGGTTCGCGCTGCTGAAGGTCGGCCCCGGGCTGACATTCGCCTTGCGCGAGGCGCTGTATGGGCTTGACGCCATACGGTCGGTCCTGATGCCGGGGCAGGAGAGCCTGCGGGAGGTGATGGAGCGCGTCATGCTGCGGGATCCGTCGCAGTGGCGTGGCCATTACGATGGCGACGCGAGCAAGCTCGCCCTTCTTCGTCATTATGCCTACAGTGACCGGATCCGCTATTACTGGCCTCGGTCCGAGGCGGCGGAAGCCGTTGAGACGCTATTCGGCCAGCTGGAGGAAACGGGCCTGCCCGACCCGCTGCTGAGCCAGTATCTGCCCGTGCAGTACGAACGGATCCGCGCCGGCGCGCTTTCGCGTGCGCCTCGTGCCATTGTCGTCGCGGCGGTCGATGAGGTCCTGGCGCTTTATGATCGTGCCTGCGGGGCATGAGCCGGCTGTTGCGCCCGGGCCGGCCGGCCTGCAAGCCCGTCCTTCCCGATCGTTTCCTTTCGGCCCGAGCCGACTGGGGTGTGGAGTGGCCCCCGACATGACCGACGCACCCGATGGCCTGACCGGTCGCCATGGCCTTGCTCCGCTTGGCGTCGCGGCGGCCATCTTCTTCATGATGGGGTTCGTGACCTGGCTGAACGGACCGCTGATCTCGTTCGTACGGGTTGCGTTCTCGCTTGGCGACGCCAGCGCCTTCATGGTGCCGATGGTCTTTTACTTCTCGTATTTCCTGTTTTCGCTTCCGGTGTCGCTGGTGGCGCGGCGGCTGGGCCTGCGCAAGGGGCTTGCCGGGGCGCTGTTGCTGTGCGCCGCGGGTGTGGCGCTGTTCGGGCAGTTCGTGGCCATGCGGATGTGTGGCGGGGCGCTGACGGGGCTTCTGGTCATGGGTGCCGGGTTGTCCCTGATGCAGGTGGTCATCAACCCGCTGGTCAGCCTGCTTGGCCCGTCCGAACGGGCGGCGCAGCGCATCGCCATCATGGGCGTGTGCAACAAGTTCGCCGGCATTCTGGCGCCGATCGTCCTGGCGACCGTGGTGATGGGCGATATCGGCAATATTGCCCGCAGGGCGCAGGACGCCGCCGATCCGGCGACGCGTGATGCCATTCTGAACGGCTTCGTCCAGGCCATTTACGCGCCCTACATGACCATGGCGGTCGTTCTGCTGATGGCGGCCGGCGGCGTGGCCTTCTTCCCCCTGCCCGAGCTTCAGGCGCCTGCCCTTCCGGGGCTGACCGAACGGCGGGAGCGGATTTTCAGGCCGCATCTGGTGTTCGGCATCGCGGCGATGTTCCTCTATGTCGGGATCGAGGTGATGGCGGGAGACGCCATCGGCACGTACGGTCAGGGTTTCGGCCTGCCGCTGAGCCAGACGAAGTTCTTCACGTCTCTCACGCTGGCCGGAATGCTGGCGGGGTATGTCGCCGGGTTCGTGGTGGTCCCGCGCCTCATCACGCAGGAGCGGTTTCTGGAACTGTCCTGCATCGGCGGATGTGTCCTGACCGGTGCGGCCCTGGTGACCCACGGATACGTTTCGGTACTGTGCGTGGCGCTTCTGGGTGCGACGAATGCCATGCTGATGCCGACGATCTTTCCCATCGCCATCCGGGGGGCGGGGGCGTGGACGCCCCTGGCCTCGGCGTTGCTGGTCATGGCCTACAGCGGGGGCGCGATCGTGCCGCAGATCTTGTGGCGTTGAAGCCGTTCGTCGGGTTTCAGGGCATGTTCGCGTTGCTCGTCCTGCCGTCCTACCTCGCCATTCTGTTCTATGCGCGCCGCTACGGCCAGACGGGTCTTCCGCTGGATCAGCAGCCATGACGTCTTTTCTCGACGGCAACCTCGTCCTGCGCGACCGCATCGTGCCTGGGCGCGTCGGCTTCGACAGCCATGTCCGTACCGTGGAGCCGCGCGTGGATGTCGGTACGCGCTATATCCTGCCCGGATTTATCGACGGGCACGTCCATGGCGGCGGCGGGGCGGACACGATGGACGGCGCGGCGGCGATCGAAACGCTTTCGCGTTTTCATCTGGCGCATGGCACCACCACCATCCTGCCCACCACCATCACAGCCCCCTGGGTCGAGGTCATGGGGGCGCTGCGCGCGGTGGCCGAGGTCCGCAGGGGCGGGCTCGACGCCGGTCCACGCGTTCATGGGGCGCATCTGGAAGGGCCGTTCGTCAGCCCCCATAAACTGGGCGCTCAGCCGCCTTTCGCCATCGCGCCCACGCCCGAGCGGGTCGAGGCGGCGATCGGCACGGGCTGCGTGCGCGTCGTGACGAGCGCGCCGGAGCTTGAACATGCGCAAAGCGCCATGCGGGCGTTCGCCCGTGCCGGCGTGCGCGTCAGCCTGGGGCATACGACGACGGACCATGCCGGCGCCGAGCGGGCCATCTGTCTGGTCTGCGCGGCCGGAGGGACCGTCGGCGCCACGCATCTGTTCAATGCGATGTCACCCATCGAAGGGCGCAGGCCGGGGCCGGTGACGGCTCTGATGTGCAGCGACGTGGCGTACGGCTGCCGGGGGGCTCGCTGGCGGGCAGCGTCCTGACGCTCGATCAGGCACTGCGTAACGCCGTCCAGGCGGGGATGTCGCTGCCGAAGGCGCCGAATCTGGTCAGCGCCAATGCCGCTGCTTATCTGGGGCTGCAGGACCGTGGCACCATAGCGCCCGGCCTGTTGGCCGACTTTAGCATTCTGGACGAGGCATTGCGCGTCGCGGAAGTCTGGGTGGGGGGCTGCGGGTCGTCTAGGGGGCGGAAGACATGATCGAATTCTATCATTAATTAGATCGTATGTGATCGTCGGGGCAGGCGAGGCCGCGATCGTCGACCGCGCTCTGCGCAGCCCGACCAGCGAGGAGGTCAGTGCTTCGGCACTTCAGCTCCATCCATGCTGCACCGTGATCCTGGATGAGGCCGCGGCCGCCGTCCGGACGTGTAACGCAGGCTGATCCGCCTTCCCCGTCACAGCGCATTGTGTCGTTTTCCATCGGAGATGCGCTTCTTTTTGGTGTTTCCTGTTCGATCCTGCAGCCATAAAATCACATATGCACATTTTATAGATGTTTTTTGATTGTTTTGTATTGATGTCGTTTCGGAATCGCGCATATCCTTCTTATGTTCCTCGCTGGCTCGCTGGCTCGCTGGCTCGCTGGCTCGCTGGCTCGCTGGCTCGCTGGCTCGCTGGCTCGCTGGCTCGCTGGCTCGCTGGCTCGCTGGCTCGCTGGCTCGCTGGCTGCGGGCGACGGCCTCTTTCTTCCAAAGTTTGGGATCAATGCATATGATTCAAAGACGTCTGCTCCTCCTCTGCTCGGTTGCCCTCGTCGTGCCGATGGGCAGCGCGGGGGCGGCAGCGGGGAAACAGCCGGCCGCCCGATCGCGCGCCCCGGCCACGCCGCAGACGTCCGCGCCGCTGAAAAACGCCGAGGCTGTCTATGTGTATGCCGGGATCAGCAGCAGCACCGGCGTCACCAATACGACGCCCGGTGGCGGCCTCATGGCCGTGCAGACCGTCCCCAAGTCGCAGAGCGGCATCACGCGCGACTACATCGCCAAACAGAGCCCGACGTCCAATCCGCTCACCCTGATCCAGAACCTGCCGGGCGTCGTATCGTCGGGCGTGGACCCGTTTGGCGCATCCGACCAGATGGGCCTGTCCGTCCGGGGCATGGACCAGGCCGAGCTGGGCTTCACTTTTGAAGGGATGCCCGCCGCCGATCCGATCAGCTACGTCCCGCTTTCGTCAACCATCGCCGATACGGAAAATATTGGCCGCATCGACGTCGCGCAGGGCGCGCCCGATCTGGCGGCACCGCTTTACAACGCCGTTGGCGGGCAGATCAGCGAGAGCCTGCGCGACCCCTCACACAAACGCGGCGGACTGCTTGACCTCGCCTACGGCACCAGCAGCCTGAAGCGCGAATTCATCCGGCTGGAGACGGGCGACATCGGTAATTCCGGGGTGCGCGGCTTCGTGTCCTTCTCCTACCAGACCGCTCATAACTGGCGCGGGCCCGGCGGCATGCAGCGCTACCATGTCGATGCGAAATTCGTGAAGGACTGGGAAAACGGCAGCAGGTCCGCGCTGATCGTGACGTTTACGCGACCGACTTCCACCTATCTGCGTCCGCCGACCCTGGCGCAATGGAACACGCAAGGCGTCAATTTCAACTATTCCGGCAAATACAGCTTTGGGGACACCTCCTACTACGGGCTGGTGCTGCATCAGCGGAACTCCGTCATCATGACGGCCCCGCAGGACATCAAGTTCGGCCATGGGCTGAGCGTGCATGTCGCCCCGTTCTTCAGCCATTATTGGGGTTTCGGCGACGGCGGCACGACGTTGAAGGAAAATTCGATCTATCAGGGCAACCAGTACGCGGGCGTGCTGGACCTGCCCTATTCCCGGAACGGGGTCGCGACGGCGGCGACGATCGACACCTATACTCAGGATACCGGGGGCCTGAATACGTACGGCGAATGGAAGTACGGCAACAATACGTTGCAGTTCGGGGACATGTATTCCTATATGAACGCTGTGGAAGGGTCGGGCTTCCAGATTGCGGATTACAACGGCAACATCGCCAGCCCGACCGGTGCCAGCCCCATCTACACGGCTTTCGGACAGAAGCTGGAACAGTGGGATATCCATTTCCTCCAGCAGGTCAACGCGCTCTACGTCATGGACACCTACAAGGCGCTTCATGACCGGCTGACCCTGAGCGCCGGCTTCAAGGAAGCCATGGTCTCGCGCAGGGTGACGCAGCTTATTCCGGGTGCCACCTACAACACGGGTGACAACAAGGCCGAGCCCCTGCCGCAGCTTTCGGCCAGCTTCAAGATTACGCCGCATGATCAGGTCTTCTTCGACGCCTACACGGCGTTCCGCGATCCGGCGGCGATCCTGACGTATGTGGATACATTCAACGTGGCGACCGGCAAGATGAACCGCTCCCACAGCGGCAACCTGAGCGCGGAATATTCGATCGGCGAGGAACTGGGATACCGCCATACCGGGCTGGTCAACGTCTCGGCCGCGCTGTTCAACTATAACATGACGAACCGTCAGGTCTCATCGACGGTGTTCATCAACGGTGTCGCGACGTCGGCCTCCATCAATGCAGGGGGGCAGACAGTGCGCGGGGCGCAGCTCGAAGTGTCCCTGCGGCCCTGGCATCATTTCAGCCCCTATATGTCGGGCCAGTATCTGCATGCGACGATGGACAATAATTTCTGGACCGGTACCGCCATGCTGCCGACAGCGGGGAAAACCGCCATCAAAAGCCCGACATTCACCGGCGCGCTGGGCGTCTCCTATGACAACGGTCATTTCTTCGGTAGCTACACCATGAATTATGTCGGATCGCAGTATTCGACTTTCATGAATGATGAGAAAGTGCCGTCCTATTTCACGGCCAACCTGTCCCTGGGCTACCGCCTGCCGGATGTCGGCTTCACGAAACATCCCCAGATCCAGCTCAACCTCATCAACATGGGCAACAGCGGCTATCTTTCGGGTGTGTCCGGCGTCACGCCCAATGCCAAAACGGCCACCGCCATCGGGGGCGCCAAGGTCGCCGGAAGCGCGCCGACCTATTTCGTCGGCAGCGGCTTTGCCGGTGTTCTCGGCTTCACCACCGGCTTCTGAACGGGCCGGCACATTGACCAGGCACGTTCTATCGGCCCTCGGCGGTCTGGCCGCGCTGTGCGTGGCCATGGTCCCGGCGGCGGCCTGGGCCGAGCAGAGGGTCCTGGCAGAAGTCGTTATCATGCGCCATGGCATCCGCGCGCCCATCCTGCCCGGCGTTTCGACACCGCCGTTGACGAAACGCGCCTGGCCTCGCTGGCCGGACAGCCCGGGGCAGTTGACGCGTCATGGCCGCGATGTCGTGCGGATCATGGGGCGGTATGACGGGGCCGCCTGGCGTCGGGCGGGGCTGCTGCCGCCGGGTTGTCCAACCTCCGGGGCATTCGACGTCGTGGCGGATACGGACCAGCGTACACTCGACACGGCACGCGCGCTGCTGGATGCGGCGTTTCCGCGCTGCGCCGTGCCGCTGGCATCGGCGGCGGACGCGGCGGAAAATCCGTTCAGACCTGTCCTCTCGCCGGATACCGTCCGCCTGGCGCGGGAGGCGGCAGGCGCAGCGCTCGAGGATTTTCGGCCGGATCGGACGGTACGGGAGGTGTCGCGGAAGCTGGGGAAGGTCCTGGATAATCCGGGCTGGCAGGGCCTGGCCGGACCGGGGGAAATGTCGCGGGACGGGTGGCCTGTCGTGCGCGGCCCGCTGCTGGCGGCGTTCCAGGTTACCGATACCTTCATGATGGAATATGAGCAGGGCATGAAACCCGGCTGGGGGCGGCTGGCCGAGGCGGATGTGGAGCGTCTGCTGGTGCTCAATACCCTCTATGCGCGACTCACCCGCCGGCCGCCTGGCGTGTCCGCCCCCGAAACCGCCACCATCAGGGGAATGATCGGCACCGTCTTCGCCCGGGCGAGCGCGCGCTCGCGGCATGTGACGCTCATCGTCGGGCATGATGACACGCTCAATGCCCTGGCGGGCGCGTTCGGGCTGCACTGGCGCGCCCAGGGGGTGCCGGCCGACATGCCGCTGCCGGCCGGGGGCCTTGTCTTCGACCTGCTGGAAGACGGGACGCGGCAGAGCGTGCGTATCCGCTACGTCGCCCCGACGCTGGGCGAGGCCCGCGCGCCGGCGCGACTGCGCCGCGACGGGCCCCGTATCGTTCCCCTGCCGTGTGACGGGCGAAAAGCCTGCACCATGGCGGCATTCAGCGCGCTGCTGCGTGGCCGATAAGGCGCTCCCGTCGGGGGTGAAGGTGGCCTCCGAAAATGGGGCCGGAGCTTGAGTTGGAAGAATCCGGCTCTGCCATATGATGGAGATCCTTGCAAGCCTGTCCTTGCAAGCCTGCCCCGGGGTAATGCTTGGCCCCAGGTATTCCTTGGCACTGGGTATTCCTTGGCCCTGGGTATTCCTTGGATGGTACGCCAATCGCCAGGATGTCAAAGGAACGAGATCGGGTCGATATCGACGTCGATCCGGGCGCCGCGGTCGGGGGGGACGCGGGCGAGCCATTGGCGGACCAGGGGCTGGACGGCGATGTCGCGCCTTGTGCGCAGCAGCAGGCGTCGGCGG
>NZ_JABXXP010000102.1 GCF_013376155.1 Nguyenibacter vanlangensis | reverse complement strand
CGCGGCCTGTTCGCCCCCTGCCCCTGATCAGGCCCCTGCCCCGGCCCCCGCTCCCACCCTGGGCGGCCTGTCCTGCACGCCGTTCGGCGCGCACCAGGGCATCGAGATCTCCCTGCTGTTCGGCCTGACCCGTCCCGACGGCCGCGCGATCACGGACACGGAATGGGCCGCCTTCCTGCGCGATGAGGTCACGCCGCGCTTCCCCGACGGGCTCAGCGTCTTCCAGACCATGGGGCAATGGCGCGATCGCGTCACCGGCCGCGTCACCCACGAGCCCTCGCGCATCGTCTGGATCGCCGCCGGCGTGGCGACGCCGGACCTGCTCGCCCGGATCGCCGCCATCCGCACGTCCTACCGGCAGCGTTTCCAGCAGCAATCGGTCGGCCTGACGATCCGCCCGGGCTGCCAGGCGTTCTGACCCGCGCCCCTGTCGCGCGTGCGGCGCCTCCTGTATGGTTGCCCCCGACGGCCCGTCCGCGTCCGCCGGGCGGCGCCTTGCGCTGGAGAAGATGCCCATGACCACGCCCCCCGTCGCCCGCACGGATCCGCGCCGGATCACGCAGCTCGGACGGGTCCGCGTCGACGACTATGCGTGGATGAAGGACGAGAACTGGCAGGACGTCCTGCGCGACCCGTCGGTGCTGCGCGCCGACATCGCGGCTCACCTGCATGCGGAAAACGCCTATACCGCCGCCATCCTCGCCCCGACCGAGGCGCTGCAGGCCGACATCGTCGCCGAGATGAAGGGCCGCATCCGCCAGGATGACAGCTATCCCGCCCTGCCGCACGGTCCCTGGCGCTACTATATGCGCTTCGCCGCCGGTGCCCAGCATCCGATCCATGCCCGTCACCCCGAGGGCAGGCCGCAAGACGAAACCGTCCTGCTGGATGTCGACCAGGCGGCCCGGGGGCATGATTATTTCTCGGTTGCCGCCACCGCCCACAGCCCCGACCACAGGCTGTTCGCCCATGCCGAGGACAGCCAGGGCTCCGAAATCTACCGCATCGTCATCCGCGACATCGCCAGCGGCGCGCAGGTCGGCCCCGCGATCGAAAGCTGCAGCGGCAATTTCACCTTCTCGCCGGACTCGGCCTGGCTGTTCTGGACCTGGCGCGACGACCACGGCCGCCCCACCAGGATCTTCCGCCGTCGGATCGGCACCGATGCCGACACGCTGGTCTATCACGAACAGGATCCGGGCTTCTTCATCGGGGTCGAGGCCAGCCGCTCCGGGCGCTGGATCGTCATTTCCGCCAGCAACCAGGACACGTCCGAATCCTGGCTGATCCCCGGCGCACGGCCCGAGGACGCGCCGCGCTGCGTCGAACCGCGCCGCAACGGCGTGCGCTATGACCTCAGCCATTGGGGCGACCGCTTCGTTATCCTGACCAACGCCGACGGCGCGGTCGATTTCAAGCTGGCCGAAGCCCCCGACACTGCGCCCGGCCGCGCCAACTGGCGCGACCTCGTGCCGCACGAACCCGGGCGCTACATCACCGGCTGCATGGCCTTCTCGGGCCACCTGGTCTGGCGCGAACGCCGCGACGCCAACACCGCCCTGGTGATCCGCGACACCGACGGCCGGCAGCACACCCTTTCATCCGACGAGGACGCCTACGTCCTCTCCCTCTCGGGCAGCTATGAATATGACACGCGCGAACTGCGCTATGTCTATCAGTCGCCGACCACGCCGCGGCAATGGCATGCCTACGACATGCAGGCTCGCACGCGCCATTTGCTCAAGACCCAGGACATCCCCTCGGGCCACGACCCGGCGCTCTATCGCTGCTGGCGGCTGACCGCCACCGCGCCCGACGGCGAACAGGTGCCCATCACCGTGCTGGGCCGGCGCGGCACGCCCATCGACGGCTCGGCGCCGCTGCTGCTTTATGGCTACGGCGCCTATGGCCACGCGATCGAACCGACCTTCTCCACCGAAGCGCTCAGCCTGGTGGACCGGGGCTGGTTCTACGCCATCGCCCATGTCCGGGGCGGGTCCGAAAAAGGCTGGAACTGGTTCCTGGGCGGGCGCGGCCGCAACAAGCCCAACAGCTTCACCGATTTCATCGCCTGCGCCGAGGAACTCATCACCGCGTGCTTCACCCGCGCCGGCCGGATCGTCGGCGACGGCCGTTCGGCCGGCGGCATGGTCATGGGCGCAATCGCCAACATGCGGCCCGATCTGTGGGCCGGCATCGTCGCCGTGGTGCCCTTCGTGGACGAACTGAACACCATGTCCGACACCAGCCTGCCCCTGACACCACCCGAATGGCCGGAATGGGGCAACCCGCTGCAGGACGAAGCCGCCTATGACCTGATCGCCGGCTACGCGGCCTACGAACAGGTCGCACCGCGTCCCTATCCGGCCATCCTGGCGATCGGCGGCCTGACCGACCCGCGCGTGACCTACTGGGAACCCGCCAAATGGGTCGCCCGCCTGCGCGCCCATACCACCGCCACCCGCCCGATCCTGCTGCGCACGAATATGGAGGCCGGACATGCCGGCGCCTCGGGGCGCTTCGACTCGCTGAAGGAATCCGCCCTCATCCAGGCGTTCGCCATCTGGGCAGCAACGATGTCCCAGCCCGCCTGACCCACGATACGCAGACGGACATGAAACACTCCCCCGCCCGACACGGCCACTCTCGACGGATCTGCTCCCAAGGACGATGCGCATGACGGACACTGCCCCCCCGGCCCTGCTGCCCCCGCCATCGGATCGCGCGCCCTTCCGCCAGATGCGCGAGCAACTGCGTGCGCAGCGCATCGCCCGGGGATTGCTGGCGGTGTTCTTCACCCTGCTCGCGCTCTACACCGTCCATGGCTTCCTGGCCGCGCTGGTCTGGGGCGGCATCTTCGCGATCACCGCCTGGCCGCCTTATGCCGCCGTCCGGCGGCGCCGGGCGGCGCAATCGAACGGCATCCTGCTGCCGCTGCTGTTCACCATCGTGATCGCGCTGATCTTCCTGGTCCCGCTGGGGATATTCGCGCTCGAAGCGGCGCGCGAGGCCCAGGGCGTCGCGGCCTGGATGAACGAGGCCCGGCATTCCGGCGTGCCGGTCCCCACCTGGATCCACCGCCTGCCCTTCGGGGCCGCATCGCTCGGCGGCTGGTGGGAAAGCCACCTGCAGAACCCCGACGACGTATCGGGCTTCCTGCATTCCTTCAATCTCGGCCATTCCATGCAGGTCACCCAGCGCGTGGGCGAGCAGATCTTCCATCGCGGCCTGCTGTTCTCGTTCTCGATCCTGACCCTGTTCTTCCTGCTCAAGGACGGCGACACCATCATCCGCCAATGCCTCATCGTCTCGCGCCGCGCCTTCGGCAAGCGGGGCGAGACGATCGCCCAGCAGATCATCGCCTCGGTCCACGGCACGGTCGCCGGCCTGGTCCTGGTGGGAATCGGCGAAGGCGCGGTCATGGGGGTCGCCTACCTGATCGCCGGCGCCCCACATCCGTTCCTGTTCGGCGTCTTCACCGCCGTCGCGGCCATGATCCCGTTCTGCGCCGTCATAGCGGTGGGGCTGGTGACATTGCTGCTGCTGGTCAAGGGGGCGACGATCGCCGCCCTGGCCATCCTCGGGCTGGGGATGGCGGTGATCTTCGTGGCCGACCATTTCGTCCGCCCGGCCCTGATCGGCGGCTCGACCGAACTGCCCTTCCTGTGGGTCCTGACGGGCATCCTGGGCGGCGTCGAAAGCTGGAGCCTGCTGGGCCTCTTCATGGGCCCGGCCATCATGGCGGTCATGCACCTGATGTGGCGCAACTGGACGCGCGACCGCTGCCTGGACGGAGGCTGACGCGGGGCCGATACCCCGCATGATCCAACTCATCGAAAGAAGGGAAAACGGTCGCAGACGGGAATATCGGGCAGGCGGGATTCGAACCCACGACCCCCAGTCCCCCAGACTGATGCGCTACCAGGCTGCGCTACTGCCCGTCCGTCTGCGACGACACGCCGTGTAGCAGCGCCCGGCGCGGACCGCAACCCGTGTTCGCGGCCCGAATCCGGCTCAGACCGGAATCAGCCGCCGCAGGGCGCGCAATTCCACCAGAATCCCGCGCAGACTGTCCTTCAGCAGCAGGTTCTCCTGCCGGATTCGCTCGGATTCCGCATCCGCCGCCGGCCGCGTCTCCGAAGACTCGACGCCCGAAATCTCCACCCCCTGGGACGGACCCGAAGGCGGGACGGTATCGGAAATGGATGCTGCGGCCGGCGGCGTCACGAACGGCGCCTGCTCCGCAACGTCGGGGGCGCTTTCCGCCCCCAGAATGACCGGCTCCGCACAAACCAGCCCAGGGTCTGTCGGTTCGAAGCCTGCCGATTCAGGATCCGTCGATTCAGGACCCGCCACGCCGTCCTGCCCGGCCGCGGCCGCCGCTCCATGCGCCGGGCTCTCCTCGGGCTGGCCGAACAGATCCTCGTCGTCGCTCCCGTCCGCCGACCCGGCCGGAACGACGACATCCGCGCCTTCACGCAGCATCCGCTGCACGCCTTTGATCGTATAGCCCTGGACATAGAGCAGATCGGAAATCCGGCGCAGCAGTTCGATATCGTCGGGCCGGTAATAACGCCGGCCACCCCCGCGCTTCAGCGGACGCACCTGACTGAATCGCGTCTCCCAGAAACGCAGGACATGCTGCGGCACATGCAGTTCGTCCGCCACCTCGCTGATGGTGCGAAAGGCATGGGGCGCCTTCTTCAGCCGCCCGGCCGGGTCGTCCCCCGCCTGTTCCTCTTCCATCCGGCCATCTCCCGCCTGGCCATATCCGCCGGCGGCCTCCACCGCATGGGCCGAGGCATCATCCTGCCAGAATTCCTGCCCTGGGCTGGCGGAGCTCATTCGCCGTCTTCCTCGTTTCCGTCGTCCGGCTGGCCGTTCACGCGCGACCGCAGCAACTGGCTGGGCCGGAACACCAGCACCGATCGCGGCAGGATCGGCACCTCCACCCCGGTCTTGGGGTTGCGGCCGGTCCGGCGCCCCTTCTGACGGACGGAAAAGGTTCCGAAGCCACTGATCTTGACCGTATTTCCGGCTTCGAGTTCCTTGGCGACCCGCTCAAGCACGTGTTCGAGCAAGTCCGCCGACTCGTTGCGGGAAAGTCCGACCTGACTATAGATATGTTCTGCCAGACTGGCGCGGGTCACTGTGCTCATGCCAGCAAACCTAGGCACGCCGCGATGCACCGTCAATTCAATGCATTGACCGGCGTCAATTTTTCATCTTCACAGATTCGCCCGAATGGCCCGGACACGGCCCGCCCCCGGCCTCGCTCCACCTCAGATCCGCGCGAGCGCCGATCCCCAGGTCAACCCGCCGCCCAGCGCTTCCATCAGCACCAGGTCGCCCGGCCTGATCCGCCCGTCGCGCACAGCCTCGTTCAGCGCCAGCGGAATGGACGCCGCCGAGGTATTGGCATGGCGGTCGACCGTCACGATCACCCGCTCGGGCGGCAATTCCAGCTTGCGCGCCACGCCCTCGATGATCCGCAGATTGGCCTGGTGCGGCACCAGCCACGACACGTCGCCATGGCTCAGTCCATTGACCCGCAGCACCTCATCGACCGAATCCGACAGCTTGGCCACCGCGTGGCGAAACACGTCGCGCCCGCGCATATGCAGGAATCCGCTCTTCTCGCGCTGCCCGACCGCCCCGTCGACATAAAGCAGGTCGCCAGTCCGCCCGTCGGAATGCAGGTGGGTCGACAGGATCCCCGCCCGGTCCTCATCCTCGTCTCCCGCCGCGCGCAGCAGCACCGCCCCGGCCCCGTCGCCGAACAGCACGCAGGTGCCCCGATCCGACCAGTCGACGATCCGTGAATAGACTTCGCTGCCGATCACCAGAACCGAATCGACCTGCCCACTGCGGATCAGCGAATCCGCCATCGACAGCGCGTAGATGAAGCCCGAGCACGCCGCGGCCAGATCGAAGCCGAACCCTCCGGTCATGCCCAGTTCGGCCTGCACCCTGACCGCGGTCGCCGGGAAAGCCTGGTCCGGCGTGCTGGTGCCCACGATGACGGCGCCCACGTCCCCGGCCCGCATGCCGGCATAGTCCAGCGCCTGCGACGCCGCCGCGCTGGCCATGCTCACGGCCGTGTCGCCGGGCCCCGCGATATGGCGCTGGGCGATTCCGGTCCGGGCCCTGATCCATTCGTCCGACGTGTCGAGGCGCGTCGCCAGCTCATCATTGGTCACGATCCGGTCCGGCAGATAACCGCCGAACCCGACCAGAAGCGAACGTCTCGCCATCATGTCCATCATTCCAAACCGCCAAGCCAGGCCGCCGGTCGGGCAGGGCTGCGGATCAGCTTACGGCGGCAACCGCCGGCTGCTCCTTGTCCGCCCCCGGCCGCATGGCCGTCAGCGATTCCATGCGCAACAATTGTTCGCGAATGCTCTCGTTGAACCGGTGCGTCACCATATCCATGGCAACGTCCACCGCCGCTGCAAAGCCTTCGGCGTCGGTCCCGCCATGCGATTTCACGACGACGCCGTTGAGCCCCACGAATACCGCGCCGTTATAGCGGCGCGGATCCAGCCACTCGCGCATCCGCTCCAGCCCCGGCCGGACCAGCAGATAGCCCAGCTTGGCCAACAGGCCCGACCGGAAGACCTGCCGCAGCAGGACGAACGCCATCTTCAGCGCGCCTTCCCCGGTCTTCAGGGCGACATTGCCGGTAAATCCGTCGGTCACGACCACGTCGGTCGTTCCCGCCGTGATGTCATGCCCTTCGATAAAACCGTGGAATTGCGCGGCCAGCGGGCTGTTGCGCAGCACGTCCGCCGCCTGGCGCAGCCTCTCGTCGCCCTTCAGCTCTTCCGAACCGACATTCAGCAGGCCGATCGTGGGCGCCCGCAGGCCCAGCACCGCATTGGCGAAGGCCGCGCCCATCACCGCGAATTCAACCAGGTTGCGCCAGTCGCAGGCGACGTTGGCACCCAGGTCCAGCATCACCACGTCGCCCTTCAGGGTCGGGCTGATGGCCGCCATGGCCGGACGCGAGACGCCCGGCAGGGTTTTGACGACGATCTTGGCCAGCGCCAGCATCGCGCCGCTATTGCCGGCGGACACCACGCCCTGGGCCTCGCCCTGGGCCACCGCATCCATCGCCAGGCGCATCGACGAATCGCGCACCCGCAGCGCCGCGGTCGGCTTCATGTCCATGGCGATGGCGCTGCCGGCCGGCCGGATCGTGCAGATCGCCGCCGCCTTGGGATGGCGCGCCAGTTGCGCGCGCAACGCCGCCTCATCCCCGATCAGCAGGACCCGCGCGCCAGGATGCCTGTCCGCCGCAATCGCCAGACCGGCCACCACGACTTCCGGACCGCCATCCCCACCCATGCCGTCGATGGCCAGCGTGAAGGGCTCAGCCCCGGAAAAAGAGGAACCTGTCTCGCTCATGCCTGCCTTCTGCCGGGAGAACACCAAAACCACAACCCGCCACGGGACGGCGTCCCGCGGGGCGGGGCGGCCGGCGACCGGCCGGCCAT